>DATDNV010000257.1:0-3516 GCA_036518075.1 Thermoanaerobaculia bacterium | reverse complement strand
GCCGCCGGCATTCCGGAGGCGTTCCTCACGGCCTTCTTGAATCTGGGAAGTCTCCAGAAAGGCCAGCACGCCCTGATCCATGCGGGCGCATCCGGTGTCGGCCTGGCTGCCATCCAGACGGCCCGGCTTCTTGGCGCGTCTGTCGCGGCCACCACGCGCTCGAGCTCGAAGCTCGGGGCGATCCAAAAGGCCGGCGCGGACCTCGCGGTCGACACCTCCGCGGGCGACTTCGCCGAGATCATCGAAGGCGCGTGGGGGCGCGACTCAGTCGACGTGATTTTGGATCCGGTCGGCGCCTCGACATTCGCCGGGGACCTGCGGCTTCTCGCGACCGGAGGACGGGTCATCTTCCTTGCGACCATGTCGGGCGCTCATACCGATTTCGATATAGACCTTCTCATGAAAAAGCGTGCGCAGGCGATCGGCTCGACGCTGCGGTCCCGGCCTCGCGCGGAAAAGGCGGACCTCGTCGCGCGGTTTCAGAAGGAAATCCTCGCCTCGTTTGAATCGGGCGCTCTGTCGGTCCATGTCGATTCCGTCTTCTCCCCCGACCGCGCCGCCG
Organism: Thermoanaerobaculia bacterium; assembly: GCA_036518075.1. Lineage (GTDB taxonomy): Bacteria > Acidobacteriota > Thermoanaerobaculia > UBA5066 > Gp7-AA6 > DATDNV01. Next base: position 2,954 of record DATDNV010000257.1, on the reverse strand, counting down.
CGGCGTTTGAGCGCTTGAAACGCAACCAGAACACCGGAAAAGTCTTGATGGATTGGCGATCGCAACGGTCGGGATAATGGAAGGGCGCTCCGAGAGTAACTTGACGGCCGTGTGCCATTTCTCTTCTTGATCTTCGGGAATTCTCACGGCAAAGGTCATCTCCCTCTCGTCGGAGACTCGAAAGAAAGCCGATCGTTCGGGTAACCGCGGTGCCCGCCCGTGACTTCGAGATCGCCGGACGCCGTGGGGACGCTCGCTAACCGTGTCGCCGCGAGAGCGTCGCCTCCGAGAAATGTCCCGACGACAAGAATCCCGGCCGCGACGACGGTGGCCAACCTCGAGTCATACCGTTCCTCCGTGGACCTTGTCCGATTCGAAGAGCTGGAGGAACGCGGCAGCGCTGCGTCCGCGAGGCCCGGGGAGGGCTTCATCCGGGGATATCCTCTCCTCACCTTGAGTGTGGCGATCGGAACCCGGCTGGGTCCCTACGAGGTCGTCGCCTCGCTCGGCGCGGGCGGAATGGGAGAGGTGTACCGAGCCAGAGACACGCGACTGGGACGAGAGGTCGCGTTGAAGGTGCTCGCGGGCGAGATCGCCGTGGACTCCAGCCGGCGCGCACGCTTCGAAAAGGAAGCGCAGGCCGCTTCGGCGCTCGCGCATCCCAACATCATCTCCGTTTACGACGTTGGCGAGTCCGAGGGGACGGTCTGGATCGCCATGGAGCTCGTCGACGGGCGGACGGTGCGGGATCTTCTCGCGGCCGGCGCCCTCCCGGTGCGGCGGACCCTCGATCTCGGCGTCCAGATCGCCGAAGGGTTGGCCGCGGCGCATGCGGCAGGCATCGTGCACCGGGACCTGAAGCCCGAGAACCTCATTCTGTCGAAAGATGGATTCCTCAAGATCCTGGACTTCGGCCTGGCCAAGCTCGATGAGCGGACCCCGTCTTCGGAAGGCCCGACGGTGACCGCCGGGGCACCGAAAACGGAGCCGGGCACGGTGATGGGAACCGTGGGCTACATGTCACCGGAGCAGGCCGCCGGACAGGCGCTCGATTTTCGCACGGACCAGTTTTCGTTCGGCTCGATCCTCTATGAGATGGCGACCGGAAATCGCGCCTTCCAGAGAAAGACGGGAGTCGAGACGCTGGCGGCGATCCTGCGCGACGAGCCCGTTCCGGTAGCAGAGTCGAATCCCGCAGCCCCGGCCCCACTGCGATGGATCATCGAGCGCTGTTTGGCCAAGGAACCGGACGATCGGTTCGCCTCGACACGCGACCTCGCGCGCGATTTGAAGAGCGTCCGAGATCATCTCTCGGAAACTTCCGCGGGAGTCCCGGTCGCCGCGGCGGTCCGCAGGGGTCGCGGCCCCTGGCTCTTTCCCGCGCTCGCCGCCCTCGTGGCCGGACTCGTCGCGGGCGCTGTCGGAATGCGAGCCCTGTTTCGACCCTCAACGGCGGCGGCTCCCTCCTTTCAGCGGCTGACGTTTCGCAGGGGAACGATCGCCGGCGGCCGCTTCGCCGCGGACGGGAAGACGGTGGTCTATGCCGCCTCCTGGGCCGGACAACCCTCTGAGGTCTATGCGACACAAGAGGGTTCTCCCGAGTCTCGAACTCTCGGAATTCCTCGCGCCACGATCCTCGCCATTTCTTCGACCGGCGAGCTCGCGGTGTCCCTCTCTCGCCGTTACCTGGTCGGCTTTGAGACCGTCGGAACGCTGGCGCGGCTGCCTTTGAACGGAGGCGCGCCGCGCGAGGTGCTGGAGAGGGTGACCGACGCGGACTGGTCTCCCGATGGACAGCAGTTTGTCGTCGCGCGGCCGGAAGGCGGTCAATGGCAGCTCGAATATCCGCTCGGCAGGGTGCTGGCCTCCTGCCCGGGGTGGATCGACCGGCCCCGACTCTCGCCCGACGGCAAGCGGATCGCCTATGCGGAACACCCGCAGCGCGGGGACCAGATGGGACGCGTGGTCGTCGTGGATACCAGCGGAAAACGGCTCTTCCAAAGCGGTTTTGACAATTCCATCAATGGCCTCGCCTGGTCGGCCCGCGGTGACGAGGTTTGGTTCAGCGGTGCGGGGATCCAGGCTCTCTTGCCGTCGGGAAGGATCCGTGAGGTGCTGCGGATCGCTGGCCCGATCGAGCTCTTCGACATTGCGCGCGACGGCCGCGTCTTGATCGTCGAGAGCAGCCTGCGCCGGGAGATTCGCGGTGTCGCACCCGGGGAGTCGGTGGAGCGGGATCTCTCCTGGCACGACTGGTCGTTTCCCGCCGATCTCTCCGCGGACGGACGCACGCTGCTATTCGTCGAGCAAGGGGCCGCCGCGGGAGCGGACGGCTACCTGACGTATCTTCGAAAAACCGACGGTTCGCCCGCGATTCTGCTCGGACGAATGCGCGGGCTCTCGCTCTCTCCGGATGGCCGCCTCGTTCTCGCGCACGGGACCACGGATCCTCCTCCGCTGCTCGTCCTGCCGACGGGCGCCGGATCTCCTCGGACTCTGTCGACTCACGGCATCGCTTGGCAGTGGGGAACCTGGATGCCGGACAGCCGGCATGCCGTGGTTCAGGGAAGCGAGCCGGGACGCCCGTCACGTCTCTACGTTGTCGATACGGAGTCGGGCGCCGCAAGACCGTTCTCCCCCGAGGGAGTAACCCTTTACGGAGGCTCGGTTTCTCCCGACGGCAAGCTGGTAGCCGCCCAGGACCCAGAGCGTCGCCCGACGCTCTACAGCGTCAAAGGGGATCCACCGCGCCTCGTTCCTGGCATGAAGGAAGGCGAAGTGATCATCCGGTGGAGCCCGGATGGGCAATCCCTCTACGTCGCGTCTCCGTGGTCTGTGCCGGTCGGGGTCGATCGTCTGGATGTCGCGAGTGGGCGCCGCGAGCCTGTCCATCGATTCGTTCCCGAGGACGCGGCCGGAGTCATCAACGTCGGACCCGCGCTCGTCTCGGCGGA
>DATDNV010000256.1:0-13013 GCA_036518075.1 Thermoanaerobaculia bacterium | reverse complement strand
ATGCCAATGTCATCAGAGCGTCGGTTTCAAAGATGCTATCTTTAAAAGAGCCGCCATGTCGATTGCTCTCAGCGCGGAGAGGCCCGAAACCCTCCATAAGGGGGCCAGGGCGAACTTTCGATGGACGCTGGTCGAGCCCTGGGATGAGAAGCGGCTGGCCGCCTTCCTGATGACCAAACACCGGCGCAACGAGTCCGACTGGACGCGACGGGCCTCGCCCTTCTACGCCTCGCTCGGTCAGAACACGATCGAATGTTCCGTTCCGGCGCCCGACACCGATTCCCTGCCCGATCTCGAGAAGCTCCTCACGGCGGAGCTGCGCGGGATCCTGGCCGGTGCCTCCCAGTTCCATGACGAGATGATGCGGGAGAAGGACTGGAGAAGGGTCGCGCCTCCCTAGCTCCCGTTCTCGGACCGGTTTCGGCAACCGGACAAACAAAAACTGACAACTTCCTTCGATTCCATATAATGCCCCCCAAATTTAGGGAGGCGTCCGGATGCTCTCCGTTCCCTCGCTCCGACTCAACCAATTCGGCGTGCGGTTCTACGAGGCCCTGCTCTCCGGGGCCGATCTCCAGTCCCTGGTGGGTTTCGAGGTGCTGTCGTTCGGCACGAGCAACCAGACCACTCGCCCAAGCTCGAGCAAGAAGAAGACACAGGGACGCGTCAACTGGGAGTTTCTCGAGAAGAAGATCGCGGCATCCGAGCAGGCGTTTCAGAGGCCGATCATCCAGCGCAAGATCGAAGAGCTGGTCGGGTACTACCTCCAGTGCGCGGACTCCGGAACCCTTCCCGCGATCCCGGGCAGCGTCCTGCTCGTGTCCGACCGGCGCCTGGAGTTCGTTCCCGGCGGCGGCCGCTCCGACGCCGGATCGCTGAAGCTTCCGGAAGACTCGGGGATCCTGCGCGCGCTCGATGGGCAGCACCGGCTGCTCGCCCTGCATCAGCTCGCCGAGAAGCACAACCTGAAGGATTTCCAGGTGCCGGCCGTCGTTTTCGACAACCTGACGCCCGATCAGGTCGTCGAGCTCTTCGTCACGATCAACAGCAAGCACACGAAGCTGAACCCCTCCCACCTGATCTCGTTGTCGGGGCGGCGTCTGTACCGGGACGAGAACCTCGCCGCGGCGCACGACGTGATTCGGGCGCTCAACGAGGACGAGCATTCACCCCTGAAGAATCAGATCAAGGTGCTGGGAATCGGGCGAGGCAGCGTCACGCAGGCCTCTCTGGCCGACGAGCTGCGGGACGTCTTCGCTTCGATGGACGCGGCCGGGGGCCGCATCGCTCGCGAGTTTCGGGAGAATGCGAAGCGCTTCTTCCTCAACTACTTCAAAGCGGCCGCGCGCGCGTTCCCGGCGGCCTTCGCCGGACGCAAGTACTCGATCAAGAGCTCGACTTCGCTGCGCGCGTTCATCCGCATCGTTCCCTACGTGATCGCCATGATTCGAAGCCGCGGCGGCGACGTCTGGTCGGCGGGCGAGCTCGACGCGGCTCTGCGTCCATGGGCGGAAGCCATCGGGGACAAACGCTTCGAAACCGAGGGCGCCTGGAAAGAAAAGATGACCGGAGGAACACGCTCCGCCGTCGAGATTCTCGCTCGGGAGCTGCGACAGGGACTCAACGCATAAAGGAACTGTCCGTTTCGGTGTTTTCGAGTCCGAAGTGAGAAGTCCGAAACGCGCAGTCCCAAGTCACGAATCTCCGTCACTTCGGACTCAGGACTAAGGACTTAGGGCTCTTCTCTCGAAGCTCGGTGTTAAACTCTGGCCACGACTTTTCGTAACAACTAGCGGAGGACCCCAATCCCCATGGCCGGTTGCTTCCTGGTCCTGATCGCGATCGTGGTCTTCGCCGCTCTGTGGGCGGTCTGGCGCTACAACAATCTCATCACGCTCAAGAACCAGGTCACGAACGCCTGGAAGCAGATCGACGTCCAGCTGAAGCGCCGGCACGACCTGATCCCGAATCTCATCGCGTCCGTCAAAGGCGAAATGCAGTTCGAGCAGGACACGCTCGAGAAGGTGATCCAGGCTCGAAACAGCGCGGTCGCTGCGCGCGGCGTCGCCGATTCGGCCGACAAGGAGAATCAGCTGACCCAGACGCTCAATCGTCTCTTTGCGCTCGCCGAGAACTACCCCAACCTGAAGTCGAACGAGAGCGTGAAATCGCTGATGGAAGAGCTGACGTCCACCGAGAACAAGATCGGGTTCGCCCGCCAGTTCTACAACGACATCGCGACGCGATTCAACATCGCGCAGCAGATCTTTCCGGACAGCTTCATCGCTTCGACCTTCAAGTTCCAGCCGGTCGAGCTCTTCGAAATCAAAGACGCGGCTGAGCGAGCCGTGCCGCAGGTGGACCTCAGCCTTCGACCGAAGTGATGATCATTCGTATGTCATCCCGAGGAGCGCAGCGACGAGGGATCTGACCCTGACGGTGACGAACAGAGCAGATCCCTCGCTCCGCTCGGAATGACAGTGGCCACCCCGACCAACCTCTACGAGCAGCAGAAACGCAACATCGCGCGGACCCGGCTGATCCTCGCCGGCTTCATCCTCTTCCTGGCGTTCCTCGGAATCGGGGCCGACGTCTTCCTCTACGGATCGGGGGTGGGACCGGGCATCCCGGTCTGCACGATCGGAGCGTTGCTCCTGGGCGGTTTTTCCGCCTGGTGGTCTCTGCAGGGAGGGGACAAGGCGGTGCTCGAATCGGCGCATGCGGTGCCGGTCGATCTTCGAGATCCGAAGCAGAGAACGCTCGACAATGTGGTCGAGGAGATGGCGATCGCGGCCGGGCTTCCGAAGCCGGCCGTCTTCGTGATTCCGGACCCCGACCCCAACGCTTTCGCCACAGGTGTCGGTCCGCAGCGCTCGTCCGTCGCCGTGACGCGTGGCCTTCTCGACTCGCTCGACCGCGGGGAGCTTCAGGGTGTCATCTCCCACGAAATGTCGCACGTCCGCAACTACGACATCCGCGTCATGACCGTCGTCGCGGCCCTCGTTGGCTCCGTCCTTCTTCTCTCCGATTGGGGCCGGCGCGGGCTCTGGTGGGGTGGCGGCTCGAGACGGTCCAATGACCGGGAGGGAGGCGGCTCGGGAGTCCTGGCGCTCGTCTTTTTCGTCCTCTGGTTCGCGTCCCTGATTCTGGCGCCCATCATCGCGCAGCTGGTCGCGATGGCCGTCTCGCGCGAGCGGGAGTATCTCGCGGATGCGTCGGGCGCGGAGCTGACACGCAATCCGCTCGCGCTGGCTTCCGCCCTTCAGAAAATCGACGCCGCGGCGGCGCCGACCGAGTCGATCAAGCAAGGGGTTGCCCACCTCTGCATCGAAGACCCTCGCGGCAGGGCCGTCAACGATCGGGAGGGGTTTCTGTCCAGTCTCCTGTCGACCCACCCGCCGATCGCGAAGCGGATCGAGTTGCTGAGGCAGATGGCGTATCAGAAGGCCTAATCGAGTGCGAAGTGCGATGTGCGAAGTTCAAGGTTGAACGCCGAACTATGACAAGAGTGATATAGCTGACCTGGAACTCAGAACTCAGGACTCAGAACTCAGAACTTAGAACTTCGCACTCTCGCCGAAGGTGAGCTCGACCGCTTCGTGCGGTGTCTTGGCCCAGCGGATGCTGCGAACGAAAGCATCTCGACTCGGACCGGAGGCTTCGGAGATCATCTTCTCGACGGTCGCCCGCCAGAACTCTCCGAGAAGGACGAGCGGCCGCGCGGGAACGTTCGCCTTGACGACCGATTCCGCGAGCCAGGCGAGCTCGAGCATCGTTCCGAGGCCTCTCGGGAGAAAAATCCATGCCTCGCTTCGGTCCCGGAGTTGCCGGAGGCGCTCGGCCAGATCTCCAACACGGACTGTCTCGTCGACCCATCGGTTGGCCGAGCTGCCCTTGTAGACCACGCCTACGGAGCTGCCGCCCTCGTCCGCGGCCCCCCGGCATGCCGCCTCCATCACGCCGCCGTAACCCCCGCAGACGACGCGGCCCCTTCGCTTCGCGATCGCCCGACCGATCTGCCGAGCCTCCTCGTAGGCGGGCTCGCCCTCGCGAGGGCGGCTGGAGCCGAAGACACCGATGGACTTGAAGCTCACAGCTTTAAGCTTTCAGCTCTCCGCCTGACGACTCTCCAGCTGTGAACAAAATGCTAAGCAATACAAAACGGGCCGACCGCGAGGAATGCGAAAGCTGATCGCTGTTAGCTGAAAGCGGCGAGCTCGTCAATCCAGATCGATATCCCGAATCGGTTTGGAAGTATCGCCTTTTGCTTTCTCGAAGAGCTCTTCGAACTTCCTGTTGAGGACGTCCTTCTTCGACTTCTCGGCCTCTACCGACGCGGCGAACTTCTTCTCCCGCTCGTCGTCCTGCGTCTTCATGGCGCCGATCGCCTGATCGACCGACTCGAATTTTCGGGGCACTTTCGGAGCGACGTGATCGATCACCGCCTTGAGCTCGGGATCGATCTTCAGGAGGGCACCGCAGCAGGGACAGAGGAGCTCGAAGTCCACAGAGAGATTGTAGGACCGATCGGGCCATCGGGGGCACCTCGTCCGATCTCCCGATCACCCGACTTCTCCCTACCAGCCCTTCCGCTTCCTTCTCTCCTGTCTCTCCCTTCTGTCCGGCTTTCCCCGTCCCTGTCTCGGCGCCATCATCCGATCCAACCGCCGAGCCTCCACCATCTCCGGAGGCGGAGCCGGTGTGACGTCCTCATAGAGCTGCCGCGCCTCCGCTTTGGGGATCGATCGCTCGGCGAGTCCTCGAACGAGGATCTCGCTCCGAAGCCCCGGGCCCCGAGTCACCGTCAGCCGATCTCCGACGCGGATTTCGCGGTGAGGCTTTCCCCGCGACCCGTTGACCTCGACCTTGCCGCCGTCGCAGGCCGCCTTCGCTTGAGAACGAGTCGGAAAGAGGCACGCTACGTCCAGCCAGACGTCGAGTCGGACGGACAGGGGCGGCTCAGAATTCGACGTCACGCTCGCGCACGGGAGCGGTCTCATCCCGCGGCAGCACCGCTCCCTTTCGCGCGTTTAGCCAGGCGCGAAACTCAGGAGACGTGGCCCCCGGATTCTCGGAAGGACGCGCGAGAAAGTAGCCCTGAGCGGCGAACACTCCTTCTTCGACGCAAACCTCCAGGTCCTCTCCCGACTCGATCCCCTCGGCGATGAGACCCGCGCCCGAATCGCGTGCCACCTGAGAGAGAAGCTGAAGAATGGCGCGCCGCTGAGTATCCCTCGCGATTCCCCGGGTGATCTCGCTGTCGACCTTCACCCAGCGCGGCGTCAGGCCGGCGCAGTATTTGAGCAAGCCGTACGAAGACTTCACATCGTCCAGAGCGATCGAGACGCCGAGATCCTGGGGGGCGTTCAGCGCGGTGCTCAACTTTTCCAGCGATTCCACCTGCTCGATCTCGACCAGATCCAGGGCGAGGCGCGCGTAAGGAAACTCCATTCGCTCTGCTTCGGCGCCGAGTCCGGACAGACCCGATTCGCTCCGCGTCAAGAGCAGCGGGTTTACGTTCAAAAAGAGCAGAGAGTCGGCCGGAAGACGCCGCGCGGCCTGCAGCATGATGACCCAGGAAGCTCGCTCGAACGCTTCCTCGACTCCGAGAACGAGCGCCGCCGGGAACAAGGCCTCCGCGAGATGCCGCGTTCCGTCTGGGGACCGACCCCGGAGAAGTCCCTCGAACCCGAGCGCTTCTCCCGATCGCAGGTCGAAGATCGGCTGGAACTCGACAAAGAGCTCGCCCTGCCGCAGCACGTCGACGAGCCACAGGCAGCGGATCTGGCGGCACGCGACCGTCAAAGGCATAAGATTCCCAATCGCGTCCCACTTCGTCTGGCGCTCGTCTTCGGGGGAAACGCGAACGTGGGGGGCCGCGGATCCGAGCTTCTGCTCGAGGTCAGACAGAAAAACCGAGATTTTTTCGACCAGGACTCTTCGCGTTCGCCCATAGATCTGGGCGCGAGACCAGCGATGCTCCAGAGCCTCCGCGAGCGCCCGTTCGGACTGCGGGGAGTCCGCGCGCACGAAGAGAGCCCGAGCTTTTCGCCAGCGATCCAGACGGCCGAGCGTACGGCCGTCTAGAACACCATCGAACGCTTTCACCAGGCCTCTATTCTAGGCCCGAGCGGGCAATCCGTCATCCGACAACCGTTCCCCCTAATCGGCGATTGTCACCCGATCCCTTTGCATCAGCGAACGGCATGGCTACGGGAAGCGCCGCTCCCGGACCCCTGGGACGCCCACGCGCGAGGGTCGCGGCGAGTCATCCGTTCGCATAACATATTCCCCTTCGAGGCCGGGGGGATGTCCTGAGTCGACGATCCTCGGTTTCGCGGTTTGGAAGGGAGGGTCAGCATGGCAGACACAAAATCGGGGACGCAGGTCGCGGAACCGAGCGAAGCCCAGATCGCGGTTCACTGGAAGGAAGAAGAGTACTTCCAGCCTTCCAAGGAGTTTGTGGCACAGGCCAACCTGAAAGACCCGTCGGTCAACGAACGCTTCTCGGAAAAGAACTTTCCGAAGTGCTTCGAAGAATACGCGGAAATGCTCACCTGGTACAGGCGCTGGGACCAGGTGCTCGACACGGGCGACCCGCCGTTCTGGAAATGGTTCGTCGGAGGCAAGATCAACGCATCCTTCAACTGTGTCGACCGCCATCTGACCAAATATCGGAACAAGGCGGCCATCATCTTCGTGCCCGAACTCGAGAGCGAAGATCCGGTGGCCCTCACCTACGAGGAGCTCTCCGTTCGGGTCAACGAATTTGCCGCTCTTCTGCGCGATTTCGCGAATCTCAAGACCGGCGACCGCGTCACGATTCACATGCCGATGGTCGCCGAGCTGCCGATCACGATGCTTGCCTGCGCGCGCCTCGGAGTCGTCCACTCCGTCGTCTTCGGCGGATTCTCGGGCGAAGCCTGCGGACTGCGCGCGGCCGACTCGGGAAGCCGCGTGCTGATCTACATGGACGGTTATTACCGCAGCGGCAAAATGATCGATCACAAAGCGTCGGCGGACATCGCCGTCGCGACGGCGGAAAAAGAGGGCCAGAAAATCGAGAAGGTGCTCGTCTGGAAACGGAACCCGGGAAAATCCTCATCCGCGACCCCGATGGTGGCGGGCCGCGACTTCTTCGTCGATGAGATTCTCCCGAAGTATCGACGCGCCAGGGTCGAGCCCGTTCCCATGGATGCGGAAGCGCCTCTCTTCCTCATGTACACCAGCGGCACGACGGGCAAGCCCAAGGGATGCCAACACCGCACCGGAGGCTACCTCGCCTACGTCACAGGAACGTCCAAATACATTCAGGACATCCATCCGGAGGATACCTACTGGTGCATGGCGGACATCGGCTGGATCACTGGCCACTCATACATCGTCTACGGGCCGCTCGCTCTCGCTGCGACTTCCGTCATCTACGAAGGCGTTCCCGTCTACCCGGATCCCGGCCGAGCCTGGAGGATCGCGGAGCGCCTCGGCGTCAACATCTTTCATACGTCGCCGACCGCCATCCGAATGCTCCGCAAGGCGGGTCCCGATGAGCCCGCGAAGTACAACTATCACTTCAAGCACATGACGACCGTCGGCGAACCCATCGAGCCCGAGGTCTGGAAGTGGTACTACAACGTCGTCGGCAAGCGCGAAGCGGTGATCGTCGACACCTGGTGGCAGACCGAGAACGGGGGTTTTCTCTGCAGCACGAAACCCGCGATCGACCGGATGAAGCCCGGCAGCGCGGGACCCGGGATGCCAGGGATCTACCCCGTCATCTACGACGAGAGGGGCGAGGAAGTGAAGGCCGGCTCGGGCAGAGCCGGCAACATCTGCATTCGAAACCCCTGGCCCGGCATCATGCAGACGATCTGGGGCGACCGGGAGCGCTTCGTGCGACAGTACTACTCCAAGTACAACAAGGACCCCAAGAGCAAGGACTGGCATGACTGGCCTTACTTCGCCGCCGACGGCGCGGTGCTCGCCCCGGACGGGTACTTCCGGATCCTGGGACGCGTCGACGACGTCATCAACGTCGCCGGGCACCGGCTCGGGACGAAGGAGCTCGAGTCCGCCTGCTTGACCGTGCCCGAAGTCGCCGAGGCCGCGGTGGTGCCGGTCGTCGATGAAGTCAAGGGGCGGGTTCCGGAAATCTACATCGCGTTGAAACCCGGACTCACCGCGAGCCCGGAGATCAAAAGCAAAGTGATCACGACGATCGAGACCATGATCGGCAAGATCGCGAGGCCCAAAACGGTCCACATCGTGCCCGACATGCCAAAAACGCGATCCGGCAAGATCATGCGGCGCGTTCTCGCCGCGATCTCGAACACTCTCGACACGGGCGACATCACGACCCTGGCCAATCCGGACGTGGTCGAACAGATTCGGCAGAGCGTCCAAGGCAAGCAGAAGGTGGCGACCAAAGAGGGACCCGAGGATTTGAGGCAGTTCGGCCAGGTCGAGTAACGGAAAGCTCGGCAACAGCAGCAGGCAGATCGAGGGAAGCTCGAGGGGCTCAGGCAGCCTTGGCGGGGCTCGGGAGCCTCGAGCAAACACCCCGTCTCCTCCACCGATCGACCTTCGGGTCGGTCTGTGGGCTCTTTTCCGAATCCCGTTTCAGAAGCTCCGGCCCTGGCCTGACTTCAATATGTCTTGACATCGCCCTAAACTTTGAAAGACTTCCTCCAACGAAACGCATGGACGACGGCGAACGCCCCTCGGTAGAAGGTTTTCGCAAGCATCCGGACGGTCTTGCGCCAGCCGACGAGCCGTCTTCCGGGCGACTGATCGTGGATTCGTGTGCGCCGGCTCGCGCCGGTTTTTGTCGTTCGCGATAGGAAAGGAAGGAGAGGGACTATGAGCGTGGCCGTTGGCTCGGACACCCTGGCCCCGGTCCAGAGGAGCGAGGAAAAGCGAGTCATCTTCGCCTCCTCCTTGGGGACCGTCTTCGAGTGGTACGACTTCTACCTTTACGCAACCCTGGCGCCGTTCTTCGCGGCCCTATTTTTCCCTCCGGGCAATGCGACGGCAGCCCTGCTCTCCTCATTCGTCGCGTACGCCGCTGGGTTCCTCGTGCGCCCCTTCGGCGCCCTGGTCTTCGGCCGGATCGGCGACCTCGTCGGCCGCAAGTACACCTTCCTCGTGACGATCATCGTCATGGGCAGCTCGACCGCCCTGGTCGGAGCTCTACCGACCTACAAGACGTGGTCGGGAGTTTGGGTGTTGCTCCTGCTCCTGAGGCTCCTGCAGGGCCTGGCGCTTGGCGGCGAGTATGGCGGCGCGGCGACCTACGTCGCCGAGCACGCACCTCACGGCAAACGCGGCTCCGACACCTCCTGGATCCAAACGACCGCGACGTTGGGCCTTCTGCTCGCCCTGATCGTGATCGGCTTGTGCCGCCAGAAGATGAATCCTGACGACTTCAAGAGCTGGGGCTGGCGCATTCCGTTCCTCGTGTCGATCTTCTTGCTCATCTTCTCCGTTTACATCCGCTTGAAGCTGCAGGAGTCGCCCATCTTCAAGGCGATGAAGTCTCAGGGCAAGGGATCCAAAGCGCCGCTGAAGGACAGCTTCACCAACTGGCCGAATCTGAAGATCGTTATCCTCGCGCTTCTGGGCGCGACGGCCGGGCAGGGCGTCGTCTGGTACACGGGTCAGTTCTACGCACTCTTCTTCCTGACCTTGTATCTGAAAGTCGACTATCTGACCGCCTACTTCCTGATCGGCGCCTCGCTGGTGATCGGCACTCCGTTCTTCATCATATTCGGCAAACTCTCGGACAAGATCGGACGCAAATGGATCATCCTGCTGGGATGTCTGATCGCCGCGGTCACCTACTTCCCTCTCTTCCGGGCTCTCACCCATAACGTCAATCCCGCGCTCGAGCAGTACGCCACGAACACTCCGATCTCGGTGGCCGCCTCCGACTGCCAGACGCACCTCTTCCCGAACCCGAAGACGAAATACTCCGACTGCGACAAGGCCAAGGACTTTCTGACCAAGAATGGCCTCTCTTTTACCGACCTCCCCGAAGTTCCGGGCGAGACGGTCGTCACCAAGATCGGGTCGGTCGAGCTGCACGGCTTCAAAGAAGATGCCTATAAGGCCGCGTTGAAAACGACCAACTACCCTGCCACATTCGACAAGAGCGCACTCAACTGGGGCATGACGCTTCTCATCCTCGTCATCATGGTCATTTATGTGACGATGGTGTACGGGCCCATCGCCGCGTTCTTAGTCGAGCTTTTCCCCACTCGCATCCGGTACACGTCGATGTCCCTGCCGTATCACATCGGCAACGGTTGGTTCGGCGGCATGCTGCCGCTCCTGGCGACGGCTCTGGTGGCGTCCAAAGGCAACATCTACGCGGGCCTGTGGTATCCGATCATCGTCGCGTTGATGAGCTTCGTCATCGGCAGCGTGTTCATCCGGGAGACCAAGGACAGGGACATTCGCCATGACTTTTGATGAGTGGGCTCGGCGGATGAAACGCGCGAGCCGGAAGGCGGTTTGAGTGCGGAAACACAAGGAGGAAACGATGTCTCGAAGGCTCCCGAGGTACCCCATGGCTTTGGCGGTCATCGGCGCCCTGCTGCTCCTGCTGGCTCCGCTCGCGGCGAACGCCCAGGTGGTCGTCAAGGTCAACGACAACGTGAACTTCCGATTTGGCCTGCAGTTCCAGGGTTGGGCGGACTGGACGCAAGATGCCAACTCCGAGGGCTACTCCCAGAACATGTTCCTCCGTCGTATCCGGTTCATCATGGCGGCGACCGTCGCGCCCGGCGTGTCGATCTTCTACCAGACGGATAACCCGCGCTTGGGCAACGCCGGAGCGGATGGGAACAAGATCATCAACACCGGCTTCCTGACTCAGGATGCGTTCGTGGAGTGGAAGCTTTGCGCCGACATGATCATGCTCGATGCGGGTCTCTACCTCGTCCCGACCAACCGCAACGGGCTGACGGGCACGACCAGCTTCCTCTCTCTGGATATCGGTACCTGGGCGCTTCAGGGCAACGGGGTCATGAAAGGCAACGGCGGACGCGACTACGGCGCCGGCTTCCATGGTTATTTCCTCGACGGCCATTTCGAATACCGGCTGGCCGCTTTCGACGGAAACCGCAATCCGACGACCCCACAGCCGGCCCCGCTCGGTCCCGCCGCGGGCTCGCGCAATTCCTATCGATATGCCGGCCGGGTGCAGTACGACTTCCTGGACCCGGAGGAAGGGGACAACATCGTCGGCAAGTACGTCTACGCCGGAACCAACCGCGGCACGAGGAAGATCCTGGCGCTCGGAGCCTGGGGCGACGGTCAGGGAGACTACAAGGCGTACGGCGGCGATGTTTTCTTCGACTATCCCCTGGTTGGAAAGGACGGGCTCACGGCCCAGTTCGACTACAGCCACTTCGAAGGTGGTAACGACTTCCCGGCGCTGGCAAAGCAGGACGACGTCTACGCGGAGGCGGGCTGGTATTTCGACGCGGTGAAGATTCAACCCTTTGCCCGATACGAGAACCTGAATTTCAGCAAGGAGACCGACAAAACGAAGAATCAGCAGCGCTTCATGGCTGGCCTCAACTGGTACATCTACGGCCAGAACGTGAAGCTGACCGGCGCGTGGGAGCGGATCGTGCCGAAGACCCAGGCCACCACGGCCGCCATCAAGAACACGAACCACTTCGTGATTCAGCTTCAGGCCGTCTACTTCTAAACGGTTAACCGTCGGCGCCGCCGGGGCTCGTCTCGGCGGCGCCGCGCCGATTTCAGGGAGGAGGAGTTTCATGTCGAAAAAGCGCAACCGCGGAATGACGCGGAGAGAATTCGGAAAGCTCGCGGGAGCGAGTGCCCTCGCAACGGGAGTGGGCGCCAACTTCCTCTTCCCGGAGCGGGCGGCGGCCCAGCAAAAAACTCTCAAGATCGTCCAGTGGAGCCATTTCGTCCCCGGCTACGACAAGTGGTTCGACAACACCTACACGAAGGAATGGGGACAGAAGAACAACACCAACGTGATCGTCGACCACATCGCCATCGCCGAGATCAACGCCCGTGCGGCGTCCGAAGTCGCCGCCAAGAAGGGGCACGACCTTTTCATGTTCCTTTCGCCGCCCGCGGCCTACGAGAAGCAGGTCATCGACCACAAGGAGATCTATCAGGAGATCGAGAAGAAACACGGAAAGGCGATCGACCTCGGCGTCAAGTCCACGTTCAATCCGAAAACCAAGAAGTACTTCGCGTTCTCCGACTCTTATGTTCCCGATCCGGGCGACTACAGAAAGGATCTTTGGGAGAAGGTCGGCTACCCCAACGGGCCGGACACCTGGGATGACCTCCTGAAGGGGGGCAAGAAGATCAAGGATCAGTTCGGAAACCCGGTCGGCGTCGGTCTCTCGCAGGAGCTCGACACGAACATGGCCATGCGGGCGCTGCTCTGGTCGTTCGGAGGGGCCGAGCAGGACGCCAACGGAAACCCGACGCTCAAGTCCAAGGAGACGATCGAAGCGGTCAAGTTCATGCGCGAGCTCTACAAGCAGACGGAGACCCCCGAGGTCTTCACGTGGGACCCGTCCTCGAACAACCGCGGGATCCTGGCGGGCAAGCTCTCCTTCGTCTGCAACGCGATCTCGGTCACCCGGACCGCCGAAAAGGACAACCCGGAAATGTCCAAGGCGATCTGGGTCGCACCGGCCTTGAAGGGCCCGGTCCGCCGCCTGGCGGCCGAGCACGTCATGGATTGCTACGTCGTCTGGGACTTCGCCGAAAACAAGGAGGGCGCCCAGAAGTTCCTGGTCGACTACATCGACAACTTCTCCGCCGCGTTCAAGGCGAGCGAGTTCTACAACTTTCCCTGCTTCCCATCGACCGTTCCCGACCTGAAAACGCAGATCGCCAACGATCCGAAGGCGACGCCCCCGGACAAGTACAAGGTTCTGGGCGGCGTGCTCGACTGGGCGACCAACGTCGGGTATCCCGGCTACGCGACCGCGGCGATCGACGAGGTGTTCAACACATTC
>DATDNV010000255.1:0-6099 GCA_036518075.1 Thermoanaerobaculia bacterium | reverse complement strand
GCCGTCAGGAGCCGCGGCGCGAGCAGAAAACCGGCGATCCCGATCGGGACCGCGATCGAGATGCCCAGTGCGATCGAAGAGAACGCGGCCCGCGCGGCGCCCTCCGGATTCTTCTCGCCGATTCTCCGCGCGACCGTCGCTGCCGCCCCCATCGAGAGGCCGATCGCGATGGCGTAGAGAAGGGCAAGCATCGATTCGGTGATGCCCACGGTCGCCACCGCGTCGGCGCCGAGGCGTGCGACCCAGAAGACGTCCACGACTGCGAAGACCGACTCGAGCACCATCTCGAGGACCATCGGGACAGCGAGCAAGAGCACGGCGCGTCCGAGCGGCGCCTCGGTGTAGTCCTGGCGCGATCCACGCAGCGCCTCGCCGACCGTGGCCCAGAACCCGAGCGGCCGCGGCGAAGCGCTCGCGGCCTCCGGCGCGGTCGGAGTGCCGACAGATTCACTCATGAGTAGACGAACTCCTCCGTCTCGCGGTCGTGGTGAGCTCAGAAGGGCAGACGCCCTCAGGATCCAGGCCCGAAAATCGTATCGCGCATGGAATGCGCCGATCAAGCAACGCGAGACCGGGCTACTTCACTGCGTTCTCGGGCTCGAAGATCTCCTCGATGAGCTTGCCAAAGACCCGGGCGATGACGAAAGCGAGGGGAAGAGAAGGATCGTAGCGTCCGGTCTCGATCGCGTTGATCGTCTGACGCGAGACCCGCAGCCGCTCGGCGAGCTCCGCCTGCGACCACTCTCGTTCGGCGCGAAGAACGCGAAGCCGGTTCTTCACCGATAGCGCCGGTTGGCGAGCAGAAACCCGACGCCGCAAGCGGCCACGAGGACGGCGGCCATCCAGGCCCAGTCGAGCCGCGGCAGGCCGGCGGCCTCGAGCGCCATGCCGGTCAGCGCCGCAAAGAGCGCCACCACGAACCCGAAGCCGAGCGCTTCTTGCGCGATGCGGCGCTGAAGCTCGTCGGCCTGGCGCGCGAGGCGCACGGTGCTCCATGCGAAGAGAGCCGCCGGCACGAGCGGCGCGAGCGCGGCGGCAAAGGCGAGAGCCGATCCCTTCGGTGCTTTCTCATGGATGCCGATGAGCGAAATGAACCCGAGAGTTCCGGCCTGCATCAGCGCCGCGTCGTCCTTGCGCCGCCACAGCCGGAAGGTTTCCCATCCCGCGAGAGCGAGCCCGGCCAGCGCGGCAAGAGCGATCGGAAGCGACAGACTCGAATCGCCCCTGCGCGAAGCGCGCGTGAAGAGCGCGAACGCGATCAGGAATAAGGCGACGCCGATGGCCAGCAGGATCAGATCGATCTCCGACTCTTTTTGGTGCCGCACTCCTCGCGACCTGCAAATAACGAATTCGGCATTCGCCATCTCTTTTTCCTCCTCCAGCGATCAGGTTGGTAAAACATATTTGATATTTTGTAAAGTTAACTTTCCATACGAAGGACAACTTCACAGGTTTTATTCGATTGTTGACTTACGCCTTATTTACGCCTACATTGCCTTTCCCCGTTCCTCATCGGGGAAAGAGACGGCGGAAATGCGTGCTTCGCAAGCGATCGCTCTGGAGCGACTTCTCGAAGGGGAAGAGCTCGGGAAGAAGCCGGCGGCGCTGCTCAAAGGATTAGGCGCAAAGCTCGTTCGCGCATCGAATCTGCCCGCTCCCCGGTTCGGTTCGTCCGCGGCTGCGGGGGAGGAGAGCTTCCTCGAAAGCTGCGTTCTGGGACTTCCGGCCCACACGCTGATCGAAGTGGTCGGTCGGCGCTCTTCCGGACGATTCTCCATCGGGCTTGCGGCGATGGCCTCCTCCACCGCGAGCGGTGAGAGCGCGGCGCTGATCGATCTGGGAGACAACCTGGATCCGCAAGCGGCCGAGCGAGCGGGAATCGATCTCGCGCGTATCCTCTGGGTGCGCCCGCGGCGAGTCAAGGAGGCGCTTTCGGCGGCCGAGATGCTGCTCGCGACCGGCTTCCGCTTGGTCGTCGCCGATCTGGGTCTTTCTCCTCGAGGCGGCCGTTTCGTCCCCGATGCCGCCTGGGTGCGTCTGCAGCGCGCCGCGCGGTCGCAGGAATCGACGCTTCTTCTTCTCGTCCCCTACCGCATGAGCGGCATCGCGGCCGACATCGTCGTCTCCGCGAGTGCCGTGCGTCCCCTCTGGCAGGGAAACGGCCGGGTTCCGCGGCTTCTCACCGGCATCGCCTCGCGCCTGATGCTCGAAAGACGCGGCCGCGAAACTCCGGGCCGTTCGGCGCCGTTCTCTTTCGCCGTTGCGGAGGCTATCCGCGCCGGCGGTCGCTGCTCGACCGGCGCTCTCACCTCGAAGCGAAACCAAGCTCCAGATTATTTCAGGCTGAGAGCTGAAAGCTGACAGCTGTTAGCCCATGCGTCTTGCCTGTCTGTTCGTGCCGCTCTTCCCTCTGGCCGCGCGGCTGCGGAGCGAGCCGGAGCTGAAGGGCGAAGCGATCGCGATCTTCGAAGGCAACGGCAACGCGGCCCGCGTTCTCGCGGCGGCGCGCAAGGCCCGGAAGGCAGGAATCGAAGCGGGCATGACGCTTCCTCAGACTCGCGCGCTCTATCCCAAGCTCATCGCCCGGGGCCGCGATCTCGAATGCGAGCGCGCCGCCCAGGAGGCGTTGCTCGAAGTCGCCGAGAGCTTCTCTCCGCGCGTCGAGGACGGCGGGGAAGGCGTTGCCTATCTCGATCTCGATGGTCTTCCGGGCCTCTCTGGGGATGGTCAGGGGGAGAGGGGAGGTCCAGCGATCTCTTCCGCTCCGCCGCGCTTCGGCGTTCCCAGATCCGAGAAGTCCTTCGGCCACGACCTCATCGTCGCGTCCGAAAAAGCGGGCTTACCCGCGCGCGCGGGCGTCGCCGCTTCCAAGCTCGCGGCGCGCGTCGCCGCAGGCCTTCCGGATTCGCCGGCCGTGGTCGCGCCGGGTGAAGAGGCATCGTTTCTCGCCCCGCTTCCGCTTGCGAGGCTCGCGCCGGCGCTCGAGATCGCGGAGTCGCTCGAGCGCTGGGGCCTTCGGTCGATCGGGGAGCTCGCGAAGCTTCCCGAGGGCGAAATCGCGAGCCGGCTGGGAGAGCTCGGGCGCGCGCTGCACGCGGCGGCGCGCGGCATCGACACGAGCCCGCTCGAGCCGCGGCCGGCCCCTCTCTGTCTCTCGGAGGGTCTCGATCTCGAATGGCCGCTCGTGACGCTCGAGCCTTTTCTCTTCGTCGGCCATGCCGCGCTCGAGAGGCTCATGCGGCGGCTGGAATCTCAGGCGATCGCCTGCACGCGCCTGGAAGTGACGTTGAAGCTCGATCCCGACGGACACGACGCGCGCGCGATCCAGCTTCCGGCGCCGACCTGCGACACCAAGACGCTCCTGACGCTCGTGCGTCTGGAGCTCGAAGCGCGTCCGCCCGGCGCTCCGGTCGTCGGCTTCGTCTTCACCGCGCATCCCGATCGGCCGCGGCGCGCGCAGCTTTCGCTCTTCGGGCCGGCCGCGCTTTCGCCCGACCGGCTCGCGACCACGATCGCGCGGCTGGCCTCGATTCTGGGCGCCGATCGCATCGGCTCGCCGCGCGCGGTGGACGGCCATCGCCTCGAACGCTTCACGCTGACCGACTACAGCCCGCCGCCGCCTCCCCGTTTCACGAGTCCTCGACGCACCGGCCGCGGACTCCTGGCCGTGCGCGTGCTGCGTCCGCCCGTCAGCCTGGAAGTGATTCTTCCTTCCGAAGACAGCGAGAGCCAGGGAAGAACTCCGCGTCCGATTTCTGTGAAATCGGTCGATGGCGCTTCCCTTCTCGTCTCCGGATCCGTACGAATCGCCTCCGGTCCCTGGTCGCTCGAGGAAGGCTGGTGGACCGAGGCTCCGGCCGACCGTGATTACTGGGACATCGAACTCACTGACGGTGCGCTGTATCGCGTCTACCGGGAACGTGGGAACGGGAGTTGGTTTGTGGACGGCATCTATGACTGAAGAGAGGCTGAGATGGGAGAGCAGAAATTACTCGAAAACATGAAGCCCTGGAGAGCGGCGCGCAGCCTGACGATGACGGTCTATAGAGTCACGGAGGCCGCCGATTTCGAAGAGGACTCCGATCTGCGGCGGCAAATGCGCCGCGCGAGCGCCGCGATGATGTCCGACGTCGCCGAGCTTTACGAAGCGCCGAGCCGCGCAGACTCGCATCGCTCCATCCGCAACGCCCGTTCGTCGGTCATTCGCTTGCAGTCCCATCTCGCGATCGCCGCCGACCGCTACTACATCGAGCCGCAGACATTCGAGCAGTTGAATCACACTGCTCAGGAGCTCAAAGAAGCGATCGTGGAATATTTCGCGAAGAAAGGCGCGAGAAGCGAAGAGCGAGACGCAAGACCTTAGGAGCAACGAGCAACGAGCAACGAGCAACGAGCAACGAGCAACGAGCAGGGAGCAGGGAGCAGGGAGCAGGGAGCAGGGAGCAGGGAGAGTGTCGGACTCCACTATATCAGATCTGATATTTTGCCCTGCGCTTCCTGCTTTGCGATTCTTGGTGTGTTCTTTCGCGTTGCAATCCGCGCGCATCACTCCCTCCTCCTTGCTTCTCGCTTCTTGCTCTTTCCTCCACCCCTACATCTGTCCCAGCCGTTCGCGATGATGGGTGTCTGGAAGAAGGGGATTCGCCATGAACGATTGGGAAGGGCAAGTCATCGCGGCCGCCGTGCGGGAGCTTCTCGGCGCGTTTCGCTCACTCGCGCGCGATGGTTTCGGCCGCCGCGATCGCGCGCTGCTGTCTGCGGTCATCCGGGATCTCCTGTCGGTCGATCCGAACATCTCGCGCGCGGAGGCGACGCTCAAAGCTGTCGACGCCATTGGCGCGAAGCCGTCGCCCGACTATTTCATCGCCAGAGACATGCTTGCGGCGGTCAAGAAACGGCGTTCGATCGAACGCGGCGAGAAGCCGCCGGCGGGGAAAAAGACGGAAGTCGCGGCGCCGTCGCTCCGCCTGCGCAAAAAGAAATGACAAATCGTCCGGATCCGGCTGACGTATGCTCGTCGTGAACTAACGATCTGATCGCCAACCGAAATGGGATCTCGCGGGATCGAAATCACTTCGACACTGCCTTCGATGAGGCCAGCGGAGTAGTTTGATCCAGGCTCTCGTTACCTACCGGGGAGTCGTCTATCCGACGCAGTGCGACCACATGGGCCACATGAACGTCTCGTCGTACGTGGCCAAGTTCGACGAGGCAACCTGGCAGCTCTTCGCCGCCATCGGGCTCACGCCATCGCGTCTGCGCAAGGAGAAGATCGGAATGGCCGGCGTCGAGCAGCACGTCGAGTACAAGCGGGAGCTGTACGCGGGAGATGTCGTCACCGTGTCCTCGATGGTGCTGGAGGTCAAGGACAAAGTCATTCGTTTTGCTCACGAGATGAAGAACGACGAGACCGGAGAGGTGGCGGCCAGGACCGTTCTCGTCGCCGTCCACCTGGATACGAGCACGCGGAAGGCGCGCGCGATTCCGAGCGACGTTCGCGAGCGGGCGCGATCTCTCATCGCCGAATCGGCACCGTGAACCAGAAGGGCAGTCTCAGAAAGGAAATCCAACGATGAATTCCGGCGAATTGCGCTCGCTCCAGGCGCCTCTGAAAGAGAAGTATCGGGAGGCTCCCCAGGCCGCCCTGGTCACGCTTCGGGCACGGGCGCGCCTGGGAGAGGACGTCAGCTGCAAGATCGAGACGCGCAAGGCGCTCGTCACGGCCGGGCTTCACCCCGCGACGGGTGGAACAGGGCTCCTCGCGTGCTCCGGCGACATGCTGCTGGAGGCGCTCGTCGCATGCGCCGGCGTCACCCTCGGCGCGGTGGCCACCTCGCTCGGAATTGCCTTGCGGGACGCGACCTTGAGTGCGGAAGGAGACATCGACTTTCGCGGAACACTCGGAGTTTCCAAGGAGACGCCCGTCGGATTCCAGAACATCCGTGTCGCGGTCACCCTCGACACGGATGCCTCCCAGGAGCAGATCGACGCGTTGTTGCGGCTGACCGAGAGATATTGCGTCGTTTACCAGACGCTGTCCCGGCCGCCCGTCATTTCGATCGCTCGCGCGCCGGCCTCGAGAAGCCATTCCTGACGAAA
>DATDNV010000254.1:0-2395 GCA_036518075.1 Thermoanaerobaculia bacterium | reverse complement strand
CCGCTTCTCCACTCCCGGCTCCCCTTTCGCATCGACTAGTAATACGGTTCCCAGATCCAGGAAACGAGCTCGGCGGCCCGTTTATCGGCGCCCCGGTGAGACCACACGTCATAAGTGATCTCGGCGCAGTTCTTCTTGTCTTCCTGAAACATCGCCTCCATCTCTTCCGCGAACGCCCGGTCGTAGATGGCGATCGACTCTTCGGCATTGCGATTCATCGACCGGGCGTCGAAGTTGATCGATCCAACCACGGAGTAAGCCCCATCGATGACCATCGTCTTGTTGTGCATCATCGTGTGCTGGTACTCGTAGATCTTGACGCCGCTCTCGAGCATCTTCCCGTAGTGCATCCAGGAAGCGAACCGGACCATCGGCAAGTCGATGTGGCGCCCCGGCACCATGATCTCGACATTCACGCCGCGCTTGACCGCCGCGGCGAGCGCGTTTCGGACCTGTTTGTCCGGCAGGAAGTAAGCGTTGGCGATGTGGATCGACTTCTTCGCCGACTTGATCGCCACGAAGTAGGCCATCTTCGCCATCGAGGAGGCGTCCCCGCGCGACGCCTTGATCGCCTGGGCGGACATCGCGCCGGACACCGGGATCTGGGGATAGAACTTGTCGCCCGTCAGGATTTCGCCCGTGGTATAGGTCCAGTCCTCACTGAAGACCGATTGCATCTGCGCCGCGACCGGCCCTTCGACCCGAACCTGCGTGTCACGCCACTCGTGGCTGTTGCGGGCGTCGCCCAGCCACTCTTTCTCGATTCCGAGACCGCCTGTGTAAGCGATCTTTCCGTCGACGACGAGGATCTTGCGATGCGTCCGCTTGCCGACCTTGTAGATCGAGAAGAGTCGCAGAGGCCGATAAACATGGACATTCACGCCGGCGTCTTTCAGAGGCTGCTCGAGCTCCCCGAGCTTGCTCCCCCAGGCGTCGATGAGGAGCCGGACCTCGACTCCCTTCTTCGCCGCCGCGATCATCGCATCGGCGAACTGCCGGCCTGCCTCGTCCGGCTGGAAAATGTAGGTCTCCAGGTTGACGGTGCGCTTCGCCTCGCGGATGTCCTTCGTCATGGCCGGGAAGATCTGATCTCCGTTTTTCAGAAGCGACGCGGTGTTACCGGGAACGACTGGATTGCCGAGGGCTTCGGCGGAGCGCCGAAACACCGGTGTCTCGACCGTCATGGGGTGTTCGAACTTGTAGACGTCCCTCTTCTCCGAGCCGATGACGTTGTTGATGACCGTGCACGACGTGGCTCCGCCCAGGACTGCGGTGGCGCAGAAAGCGGACAACGACCAGCGGAGACCTTTCCTCATCCAATAACCCCTATTCAAGAGTCTTGCCGGAATCGGCCGCCGTCGGACTCATTCGGTGCACGCCGAGTGAGATACTCGCCGCCATCCCGATGACCATGATTGCCACCACCGCGGGCATCCTGATGATCGTCGTGATCTTGTGGGACGCCTTCGAAACGATCGTCCTCTCGCGGCGCGTGTCCCGAAAGTTCCGCCTGACGCGGCTCTTCTATCGCTCGGCCTGGGCGCCCTGGAGCGCCATCGCGCGCCGGATCCCCGCCGGTAACGCGCGGGAGAACTTCCTGATGGTCTTCGGCCCCCTCTCTCTGATTCTGTTGCTCGCGGCCTGGGCCGCAGGACTCGTCTTTTCCTACGCCTTGCTGCATTGGGGGCTCGGGTCGCATCTCGCGGCGAGCGACGGCGCTCACGGCTTTCTCACCGATCTCTACATGAGCGGAACGACGTTCTTCACGCTCGGGCTCGGCGACGTCACCCCTCGCACGGCGACCGCCCGCTTCCTCACCGTTCTCGAGTCCGGGATGGGCTTCGGGTTTCTCGCGCTCGTCATCGGATATCTTCCGACCGTTTCCCAGGCCTTTTCCCGAAGAGAAGTCAACATCTCGCTGCTCGACGCGCGCGCGGGCTCCCCGCCCACCGCCGCGCAGCTGCTGCGCCGGCACAGCCAGGACGGCGGGACGGAAGCGCTCTGCCAGCTTCTGGCGGACTGGGAGAGGTGGTCGGCCGAGCTTCTCGAGAGCCACGTCTCCTTCCCCCAGCTCGCGTACTTCCGCTCTCAGCACGACAACCAGTCCTGGGTCTCGGCGCTCACGACGATCCTCGACGTCTGCGCGATCTCGATCGCCGGCCTCGAGAAGGCTCCCGCCCGCACCGCCCGGCTGACGTTCGCGATCGCGCGACACGCGGTCGTCGATCTCTGCGCCGTGTTTCACCGGCCGCCCCTTCCGCCAAGCGTGAATCGGCTGCCGCCCTCCGAGCTCCCCGCGCTGCGCCATTTCCTCTCCGAGTCCGGGATTCACATGGATGAGGGCGAAGGGGTGGACAGTAAACTCGCCACGCTTCGCTTGATGTACGAGCCTTAC
>DATDNV010000253.1:0-3589 GCA_036518075.1 Thermoanaerobaculia bacterium | reverse complement strand
CGCCATGTTCGGGAAGCAGGGCGGCCGAACTTTGAGCCGATAGGGGCTCCCCCTCCCGTCCGAGACGGCGTAGAAGCCGAGCTCGCCGTTCGCTCCCTCGATCCATTCGTATCTCTCGCCCGGCGGCACGCGGATGCCTTCCATGGTGAGCTTGAAGTGATAGATCAGCGATTCCATGTCGTGGTAGACGGCGTCCTTCGGCGGCAGGACGACGCGCCAGTCATTGGAGTTGACCGGCCCCTTCTCGGGAAAGATCTCGAGCGCCTGACGGATGATCTTCAGAGACTGCCGCATCTCCTCCATGCGCACGAGATAGCGCGCGAAGTTGTCGCCGTCGGTTGCGATCGGAATGTCCCAGTCGAACTTGTCGTAGAAGTCGTAGGGCCGGGATCGCCGCACGTCGTACGCGACTCCGGAGGCCCGCAACATCGGGCCGGTGAATCCCCACTCGATCGCCTGCTCCTTGGTGACGACTCCGGTTCCCTGGAGTCGATTGCGCACGATCCGATTGTTCGTCACGAGCTTCTCGACGTCGTCGAGGAACGGAGGGATCGATTCGAGCAGCGCCCGGCATCGAGGGACAAAGTCGGACGGCACGTCGAACGCAAGCCCGCCCACACGCACGTAGGAAACGGTCAGCCGCGCGCCGCAGCAGGCCTCGATCAATCCGTAGATGTTCTCCCGGTTCTGATACAGGTAGATGAAGTTCGTCAACGCGCCGATGTCCACGAGGTTGGCGCCGATGCAGACGCAGTGATCCATGATCCGGGTGAACTCCGACAGGATCGTGCGGATGAGCCGGCCGCGATCCGGAACCTCCACGCCGAGCATCTTCTCGGCGGTGCGGACGTAGCCGACCCCGTTGATCATCGCCGAGACGTAGTTCAACCGGTCGGTGAACGGTATGACCTGGTTCCAGTGATGCTCCTCCGCCATCTTCTCGAAGCAGCGGTGGAGGTATCCGATGATCGTCTCGGCGCGGACGATCCGTTCCCCGTCGATCCGCGCGAGCAGATGAATGATGCCGTGGGTGGCGGGATGCGCGGGGCCGATCGACAGCGTTTGGGTCTCGAAGTGCCCCGCCCGCTCGTCGGTCTGGCGGGCCCACTCCGGCATTCGTAAATCTTCTTCGGTGTAGAACCAGCGCTGGCCGGCGGCATAGTCCTTCCGCAGAGCGTGTCCGACGAACGCGTCGTGGCACAGCAGCCGGTGCAGGTTGGGGTGCCCCGGAAAGTCGAACCCGAAGAGATCGTACGCCTCGCGCTCGAACCAGTTCGCGGCCGGATAGACGTCGGCGACGCTGGGGAGCGACGGCTTCGCTCCATCGGGAAGGCGCACGCGGATCCGCACGTGCTCGTTGCGCGACAGCGAATGGAGATGCACGACCGTTTCGAACCGCGTCTTCTGGCCGCGGCGTTTCAGGTTGTCGACACCGGCGAGATCGAGGAACAGGTCGTACCGGCAGCCTGGATCGTCGCGCAGGAACTTCGCCAGAGCCGGCCAATGCGCCGGTTCGACTTCGACGACGGGAAGATCGCCGTCGCGAACCGCCGCCTTCTCGGCGAGTGGGGACGCGGCAAGCCGCTCGCGAAGGGCCTCGGCCGCCGGAGTCAGGGTCGGCGGCTCGGCGACGCTCACGAGGGCTGCTCCGCCGCAAACTTCGCCGAACGACTGTCGCGCGACTTCTCACCTTCCTGAATCTTCTTCTGAAGCTGCATGATCGCGTAGATCAGCTGCTCGGGAAGCGGCGGGCAGCCCGGCACGTAGACGTCCACCGGGACGATCTCGTCGATCCCCTGAGTCACGTGGTAGGCCCGGTAGAACCCTCCCGAGGAAGCGCAGACTCCCATCGAGATCACCCACTTGGGCTCGGGCATCTCGTCGTAGATTCGTTTCAGGATCGGAGCCATCTTGTCGGTGACCGTTCCCGCGACGATGAGCAGATCCGCCTGTCGCGGGGAGAAGCGAACCACCTCCGAGCCGAATCGGGAGATGTCGTAATGAGCCGCTGCGACCGACATGAACTCGATCCCACAGCAAGCCGTGGCGAATGGATAGGGCCACAGGGAATTCGAACGCGCCCACGCCACCATCGTCTCCAGGCGCGTCGTCAGGAAGTCGGCTCCGCCTCCGGGACCCTTCTTTGGATCGTGAACCGGAAGAACCTGGCCTTTGTCCGCCATACTTTTCCGATTCTATGCGACTGCCTGTGGGAGAGTCAGCCGCGGGGATCCACGCTCAATCCGCTCGTGGGGCTCCTACTCCTTCTGTCAAGCGTCCTAGCTCTTTCTGTCATCCCGAGCGAAGCGAGGGGACAGGCCGCGGGCGCTCGCTACGCGAGCGGCGGCCGGAGATTTTCTAAACCAAAGCCGAGGAGGCCCCTCTGCTCCGTGGACGGCTAGAAAAGTTAATTGGCCCGCGCAGCGGGCCGGTTCAGATGTCTCCTCGTCGCTTCGCTCCTCGGAATGACATAGGTAGAGGAGGGGCTCCTCGGAATGACACAGGAAAGCTGCTCCTCCCAGTCACTGCTCCCCTGTCATCCCGAGCGAAGCGAGGGATCTACTCCGGTGATAGCCGCTACCCGAACTTCACCGTGTAGGCGAGCGATTTCATGTCCCTCATCCGGTCGAGATAGACGCAGCCGTCGAGATGATCGATCTCGTGCTGGAGGACCCGGGCATGATAGCCGGAGACCTCGAACGAGACTTTCTTGCCGGATCGGTCCAGGGCATGGACCCGGATGGTCGCGAAGCGCGGCACCTCCCCTCCCCAGAGAAAGGGAACGGAGAGGCAGCCTTCCGAATCGTCCTCGAGCTCCTTGCCGACGCCCTCGTAGGTCGCGTTGAAGAGCGCGGTCAGGGGAATCTCCTTCTCCTTGCGCTTCCGAGTCTCGGGATGAACCTCGTAGAGAAAGATGCGCAGCGGCGTATACACCTGCGGAGCGGCGATCCCCGTGCCGTCGTACTCCCGCATCGTGTCTTCCAGATCGCCGAGAAACGGCTCGTAATCTCCGCGAACGACCGCGGCCGGGTCGACTTCGCGAGACGGCATCCGAAGGACTTTGGCGCCGAGCTTGGCGACTTTGAGAATCATGAGTGACGAGTTTTCAGTTTTCAGTTCTCAGTTTTCAGTTCTTGTGCCTTCGTAAACTGACGACTGATAACTGACAACTGGTGACTTCTTTGAATGGTGCCCAGGGACGGAATTGAACCGCCGACACACGGATTTTCAGTCCGTTGCTCTACCGACTGAGCTACCTGGGCGCGCCGGGGCGCGGAAGTCTAGCCGAAAGCGCCCCGCTGAACAACCGCTCGACCGCGCGGGAATTCGGTCACGGGACCCCCGGTTTAACGGCAAGATGCGCACCCCGCTGACCGGCTCCCGCCGGACGTCCGCCTCCGCCGCCATGGCCACGTCCCTCGCGCTCGGGTTCGCTCCCATCCTCGCGGCGCAAGCGCCGGCGGTGCCCGCGCCGACGCGCACGCCCGTCGTGCGGTCCCCCGGCAATGCCGACTGGGCCCAGAACATCGCCGTCGCGCGCGATCGTGCCGCCAAAGAAAAGAAGCTCGTGTTCATCGAGATCGACGAC
>DATDNV010000252.1:0-4118 GCA_036518075.1 Thermoanaerobaculia bacterium | reverse complement strand
TTCGTCGGGCTCACCGGAGAAGTCGGTGTCGGTCGTGCCGAGCATCGTCACCGCGCCGTCCGGAACGGCGAAGAGAAGCCGTCCGTCCGCGAGTGGAAACGCGACGATGCGCGAAATCGGGAGCCGTTCGAAGGGAACGGTCAGATGCGTTCCGCGGGAAAGGCGCAGGATGTTTCTTGCATCGGGATCTTCGAGCCGGCGGATCCGGTCTCCCCAAGGTCCCGCGGCGTTGACGACCACCCGGGCGCGAACGGAGAGAGCCCGGCCGGTCTCGAGGTCTCGCGCGACGGCGCCCTCGACCTCCTTCGCGCCTCGAAGAAGACTGACGATCTCGAGCCGCGTGACGGCGACGGCTCCCAGGGAGGCGGCATCGAGAACGTTCTCAAAGGTCAGGCGCGCGTCATCGGTGCGGCCGTCGGGGTAGACCGCTCCCGAGACGAGAGCGGGGCTCTCCAGCAGCGACTCCCGGCGCACGACATCCGCGCGCGAGAGCCGAAGGTGCCGCGAAGGGGCGCGGCCGAGCGCCAGGAGGTCGTATGCGGTCAGACCCAGAGCCACCTGCCAGGGCGGCCGTCCGCGATCGGAGTATTCCGGAAAGAGAAACTCTGCCGGCCGGACCAGATGCGGCGCCGCGGCCGTCAGGATCGCTCGCTCTCGGAGCGACTCGAAGACGAGTCCGACCTGGCCTGTTTCCAGATAGCGCAATCCGCCGTGAACGAGCTTGGTCGAGCGCCACGAAGTACCGGCCGCCCAGTCCTCCTTTTCCAGGATGCAGACCGAAAGGCCCCGCGCCGCGGCATCCCGAGCCACCGCGGCACCGGTGATTCCGCCGCCGATGACCAGGAGATCGAACCGCTCCGTCTGGGCCCGCGCGAGCCGTTCCGCTCGAGAGGCGAACGCCACCGCCGGATCGTATCTTGCGAAACCTGTCCCGGCCGCAAGCGTCTCCCACGAGTGAAAATCGCGCCATGAGACGACTCTCCGCCCAACGTCGAATCCGGATCGCGGCCTTTCTGTCGCTTCTTCTCGGCATCCTCGGCACCGCGGGTCCCGCGGCCACGCCGCCTCCCAAAGACCTCGAAAGGGCGGTCGACGAGTACTTGCAGCCCTATGTCCGGCTGCACGCGTACTCAGGGGTCGTGCTGATCGCACGCGGCGACGACCCTCTCGTGCACAAAGCCTACGGGATGGCGAACTACGAGTTCGGTGTCCCCAACCGCACCGACACGAGGTTTGCGATTGCCTCGATCAGCAAGCGGTTCACCCGCATCGTCCTCGAGCGGCTCGCCGAGGAGAAAAAGCTCTCGGACTCCGACAAGCTCGCCCGCTGGGTTCCGGACTTTCCTTCGGCCGACCGCATCACGATCGGCGAGCTCGCCGGCCACACCTCGGGCGTGCGCGACCCCGACAAGCTTCGACGCACGATCCGGCTGAGCCGCACTCCCGGTGAGACCGTCGAGATCCTCAAACATGAGCCGCTCGGAAGCGAGCCCGGCGCCGTCTACTCCTACACGACGGCCAATTACGCGATCCTGGCCTACGTCATCGAGCGTGTCACGGGCCGGTCCTATCCCGAGGTGGTCAGCGAGTACGTCTACCGGCCGGCGGGAATGACCGACTCGGGAGAGCTCGCCACGACGACCGTGGTCCCGCGCCTGGCGACCGGCTACATGCCCGACCCGTTCTCCGACGGCGTCTCGGTCTGCGGCCCGGAAGACGCATCGTGGAAGCTCGGAGGCGGCGCGTCCTACTCGACCGCGCGGGATCTCCTCCGGTTTGCGCGCGCGCTCTACGGAGGGAAGCTGCTCGGCGCCAAGCGCGCGGCCGATCTCTTTCCGCACGCGACTCTCCTCGGACGACGTTCCCTCTCTTCCAGCGGAAGCTTTCCCGGAGCCGGCGCCAACCTGCTCACGTTCCCCGACGAGGGCGTGACCGTCGTCGTCCTCTCCAACAACTACTCGACGGTTCCATCCGCGATCACGCGCGACCTGGCGGCGCTCTTCTTCGGCGAACGCGTCGAGAGTCCCGACGTGGAGCTCGAGCCCCATCCGAAACCGATCGACTCAAGGTTTCTGGCCGACTACGAAGTCATCGGACGGCCGTGGACCCTCACGGTCGCTTTGCGCGAGGGGCGGCCGCTCCTGGTCAACAACGAAATTCGCCAAAGCGGATTGAGGCGGATCGATGCCGACACGTGGTTTTCCCCGCTCGACTGGGCGAAGCTCAAGCTCCGTTTCCGCGAGGACGGGTCGTTCGAAGGAAGCTTCCAGCTCCGCGGCG
The DNA here is from genome assembly GCA_036518075.1 of Thermoanaerobaculia bacterium. GTDB lineage: Bacteria > Acidobacteriota > Thermoanaerobaculia > UBA5066 > Gp7-AA6 > DATDNV01. The sequence continues at coordinate 1,838 of DATDNV010000252.1, read as the reverse complement.
ACGAACCGCTGCCCCTGAAACGGAAATAGCCGATCGAATGGGAGCGCTGCCGGACAGCCTGCGAGATTTTTGGGAGCCGCTGTCGACCATGAGATCGCGGCGCGCGAAGTCTCCCGGTGCTCCGCTCTCGGTTAGAAAAGTTGCAGCGCCGGTCGCGCAGCGACCGCCTGCGCTGCAAGTATTGGTGGAGCTGACCGGGATCGAACCGGCGACCTCGTGAGTGCGATTCACGCGCTCTCCCAAACTGAGCTACAGCCCCACGCGTGACGAGAGGCCGCGCAGGATAGCACGGTCTGCAGCAGCCCGAAAAGTGCGACTCGATTTGGTTCGCGTCCGCTCGGCATCGCCTCCGTGCTATCGTCCCCGAGAAGAGGTCATCCGAACATCCGGATCTCGTTCACGTTTCTTCTCTTCGCGCTCTGTCTTGGGAGCGAACAGAAGAGTGCGTCTGCCGGCCCCATAGACTCGTTCGAGGCTGCCGGTCTGCCTCCGAACGCCGCCGTGCTTTGGGTCGGCGCCCACTCGGACGACGAGACTTTGATGGCGGGAGCGTTGATTGCCGAGCTTTCCCACAATCAACGTCGGGTCTTCGTCATATCGATGACGCGCGGAGAAGGCACGGGAATCCGCGGCAGCGAGGCGGACGAATCGGTTGCGGCCGGCCGCGCTCGCGAATTCTGTCTCGACTGCTCGCTCTACGGCGCGATGGACTGCATCTCGGAGCACTTTCCTTCTCGCGCTCACTCCGATGGAAGAGGCGGGTTCGAGGAATCGCCGGAGGAGATCATCCGGACATGGCGGCAACTTGGTCCGGTCGACCCCGTTCAGCATCTGGAAGAATGGATTCGCCGGGTGCGACCGGCCTGGATCCTGACGCTCGATCCCGACCACGGCATGTATGGGCATCCGGAGCACCGGGCAGTCGCGCAGCTTGTCGTCGCCGCAGCAAGGTCGATCGCCGGCGAAATTCCGACCAGAGTCTTTGCTGCCGAGAATCGTTTTGCGTCTCTCGTACCCACAAATCTGGATCCCGGTCCAGTGACCCTGCGGATTGCGGGTGAAGTCCCCTGCTCGGCGTTCCGAAGTTGCCTGGATATCTGTTCGGAAGGCGCCGCCACCTACGCGAGTCAAGGCTTGCCGAATCTCGGGGCAGTGCCTCCCGACGAGCGATTCACCCAGCTGCGTCAGATCTGGCCAGAGCCCCGGTAGGCCTGCGCGCCGGGCGTCTCCGGGACAGAGTCTCCGGGCCCTCTACTCGCTTCGTCCCACTCCCAGCGCGTCGGCCACGCGGTTGATGTAATTGAACCAGGAAGCGATGAGAGTGATCTGAAGGATCCCGCGGTCGTCGAAGCCCGCCGCGCGCAGGCGGTCGTGGTCGGCGCGGGTCACGCGCGTGGCATCCCGAGTCAGGAGCGCGACGTAGTCGAGCATGACCCGATCTCGTTCCTCGATCGGAGCGGTCTTGTAGTCGCGGCGGATCGCCTCGACCAGCGCCGCATCCAGGGTCACCCGACGCAGAAACTCTGCGTGAGACTCGATTCAATAGTGGCAGCGGTTCGTCACCGAGACGACGGTCGTGATCATCTCGTGCTGCCGCCGGGTGAGCGGCAGATCCGGCGACATCAGAACGCCGAAGGTGGCGAAGGCATGGAAGAGCGCGTCCGGGATCAGAGAGTGGGACGCGACGATGCTGCCGGCCTGATCCGTGACGCCGGTCGGCTCGGCATACTCGCGCGGATAGAGCGCGCGCTCGCCGTCGATCGCCTTGCGCAGCGGCTCGTCCGCATCGTCATACGGGATGGTCTTGATCCACGTCATCCGGTTCCTCCACTCGCGGC
>DATDNV010000251.1:0-7966 GCA_036518075.1 Thermoanaerobaculia bacterium | reverse complement strand
CGGATATCAGAAAAACAGCGACAAGTACGGCGCCGCCCCGATCTTCACGCCGGACAATTTGGGGACGGTCAGCAACAAGTACACCTCGGTCCTCGGGGGATGGCAGAGCCAGATCTCCAACAAATCGCTGAACGAATTTGTCTTTCAATACACGAAATTCGACAACACGATCTCGCCGGACTCGAACAACCCCACGATCTACTTCCCCAACGGCGTCATCTCGGGGCAGAACCCCCAGACGCCGCAGTCGACGCACCAGACGAAGTATCAGTTCAAGGACGACATCAGCTACTCGACCGAGATCGCCGGCCAGTCGCATGACTTCAAGTTCGGAATCAATTTTATTCACGAACCCACGCTCTCTGGCGATTTTTCGGTCGGCGTCACTGCGCCGCAGTTCGCGGTTTCGGACAACAGCGTCACGGCGCCGGTGACCAACATCACGCAGTACGGCGGCTTCTTCGGCCAATCGACCCCGGTCAATCAGTACAGCATCTATTTACAGGATGACTGGCGGCCGAACCGGCGGCTGACGGTCAACGCCGGCATCCGGTATGACCTCTGGTTAGGCTTCGACCTCGATCAGCACTCCAATCCCATCTGGCAGGAGCTCTCGACGCAGACCAAGTACAACGAGAACTATCTGCAGGACTTCCAGAACGGGGGTGGAGGCAAGCTCTCCAATGACCACAAGAACTGGGGCCCGCGGCTCGGGTTTTCCTGGGACGCGACCGGCCAGAGCAAGACCTTCGTGCACGGCGGCTGGGGGATCTACTATGACTTCCCCTACGTCAACGCGACCATCCTCTTCCCAGCCGGCGCCGTTCAGTCCAACTACGGCGTCGCCTATCAGAGCTTCCCGGCGGAAAACGGATGCGTTCGCAACGCGGATGGGACTTGCTTCCAGATCGGACAGCCGCTCCCGCCCAACTCCCTTTCGGGAAACGCCGTCTTTCCGCCCAACGAAATCGCCTCGCCGACGCTGAAGACGCCATTCTCGCGGCAGGCTTCGCTCGGCGTATCGACTCAGGCAACCGACTGGCTGGGGTTGAGCCTCGATCTCGTCAATATCGGCTACCGCGATCTCCCCTTCCGGTTCAAGGCGAATCCCGTCGACCCCACGACCGGTGCCCGCCGATTTCCGGACCTCGGGAACTTCCGGCTCTGGTACGGCAAGGGGCATGCCGACTACAACGCGATCAACCTGCAGTTCAATGCGCGCGTCAGCCAGAAACTCCTGCTTCAGGGCTTCTACACTTACGCGAACGCGCGCGGCAATGTGCTCGTCGGGGCGGACGAGTTCCGCCTGACCGCCGTCACCTTCCAGCCGGATCTCTCCGGGGGAAGCAAGAAGGACGTTTCGGTCAACCCGCTCGACCCGCAGTGTCCCTATTGCTCCGGGCCACTGGACACCGACGCGCATCATCGGGTGACCATCGGCGCGACCTACTCGGCCCCCTGGGGCCTCGTCCTTTCCAGCGTATTCCGTTACCGCTCCGAGCTGCCCTACATGATCTTCACCAGCCAGGATCTAAACGGCGACGGATTCCGAGTCGACTTGCCGCCCGGCGTCGGGCACGTCAACGAAGGGCGGGGCCACAGCTTCACGCAGTTCGACCTGCGCGTGTCGAAGGATTTCCCGATCGCCGGGACGTTCGGCATCGAGGTGCTGGCCGAGGTTTTCAACATCTTCAACGCCAAGAATCCCGCCGGTTTCCGCGGCGACATCTCCGACCCCTCGAGCTTCGGAACGCCCTCCAAGTACGCGGGAGATCCGCTCCAGGGAGAGCAGCGCCTGCTTCAGATCGGAGCCCGGGTTCACTTCTAGTTTTCACCTGTCTTCATCGAAAGGCCCCGCTCGCGCGGGGCCTTTTTTTTCGCCGAATGTCCGCGGGGTTCGCCGCCTGTCATTCCGAGCTGCGCTCGTTCACGTCCGCGCGGCGAGATCCCTCGCTACGCTCGGGATGACAGCGAGGGACTCGGGATGGCACTGGCATCGCCGGCGGAAAGGATTCGCCGCGCCTCTCCCGTCATCCTCCCGCGCCACATCAGGCCGTACATCCGAAAGTCGCCGCGCAGAGACCAGAGCGGATGCTGAAACGTCGCGGGACGATTCTTTTCGATCACAAAATGCCCGATCCAGGCGAGTCCGTAGGAGAGGACGAGTCCGGGGACGAGGAACGCGGGCCGGCGATCGGCGAGGGCCGCCGCCGCGCATGCGAGCCCGAGAGTCGTCCCGGCGAAGTGAAGCGCGCGCGTTCCGGCTTTCGAGTGCTGGCTGACGTAGAAGGGCCAGAACTCTTCGAAGCTCGCGAACGAGGATCCCGAACCCTTCATACGGATATTCTAGGACCGGCTGCCGCATGGCAGCGAAAGGGGAAGTGATGAGGGCATTCCGAAAGCGAGTCTGGATCGCGGCCGTGCTGGTGTCCGCCGGTGCGTCTCTCTGGGCGCAAAAGAGCGAGAAGAAGAAAGCCCCGGCCCCAACGCCGGAGCCCAAGCCTTGCACCGCCGCACCCTATCGTCAGTTCGACTTCTGGCTCGGAGACTGGGACGTGGTCGACTCCGCCGGCAAGCCCGCCGGGAAGAACCACGTCGTCTCCCTCTTCGACGGCTGCGGGCTGCAGGAAAACTGGGAATCGGCCCAGGGCGCGCGCGGCACGAGCTTGAACGTGTACGACGCCGTCACGGGCCATTGGCACCAGACCTGGCTCGACGACCACGCGGGGCTGCTCCAGTTGGACGGAGGGTTAGACGGCGGAAAGATGGTTCTCGTCGGCTCGCGTCCCTCGGTCAAGGACAAGGGCACGCGGGTCGTGCACCGGATCATCTGGACGCCGATGGACGACAAAGTTCTTCAGCACTGGGAGTTTTCCAAGAACGAAGGAAGAACCTGGACGACCGTCTTCGACGGGACGTACGTGAGGAGAAAAAGCTGACAGCTCTCAGCTTTCAGCTCTCAGCTCACGAGAGCCGATGCGCCCTCCCAGGGCCCACCAGTCAGAAAAACTCAATTGTGCCGCGTAGCGGGCGGCGCAGATGGCTCCTTGTCACTTCGCGCCTCGGAATGACCGGGAGAGTCTGGCTGCGAGCTGTGAGCTGACAGCTGAAAACTATTTCCACGTGCTATCCAGCACCGAGGTAAACGTCGGATAGGCCCAGACCATCTTTTCGAGGTCGGTCGTGGTCAGGCCGAACCGCATCGCCATCGCGAAGACGTGGATCACTTCCGCCGCTGACGCTCCCAACAAGTGCGCTCCGAGAATTCGCTTCGTGCTCTCTTCCACGATGACCTTGGACATCGCCGGCCGCTCGCCGGCAATCGCGAAGACCCTCCAATTTTCCTTGTCGTAAAGAGGAGCGATGATCCGGGGACCTTTCTCCCGCGCCTCGGCCTCCGTCGCGCCGACCCAGGCCAGAGGCGGAACCGTGTAGACCGCCTGCGGAATCGACTCGTAAGAGACGGTCTCGACGTCTCCCTCGAGAAAGTTCTTCGCGACGATGCGTCCCTCGTAGGATGCCACGGGAGAGAGCTGACGACTTCCGTGCGCGTCGCCTCCGGCGAAGACCCGCCGATTGCCGGGGCTCCGCAGATACGAATCGACCAGGACCCCTCTCTTGTCCGACGCGACCCCCGCCGCGGAGAGATCCAGGCTCTCGAGGTTGGGCACTCGCCCCGCGGCGTTCAGAACGAAGTCGGCGGTCCAGGTGCGGGCCTTGCCGGAAGTCTCCCCCTCCACCGATAACCGGCCGTCCGCCGGGACGATTCGCTTCACTCCCGTGTGCGGAAAGAACTCCATGCCGAGGCGCATGGAATGCATGACCAGCGCGTCGACGAGAGTCTCGTCGGCGCCTCGAAGCGCGCGGTCCGAAGGCATCAGGACCGAGACGCTCGAGCCCAGCCGGGCAAAGACCTGGCCGAACTCGAACGCCACGACCCCCGCGCCGATGATGACGAGAGAATCCGGCGGCTCCTCGAGCTCCAGGATCTCGTCGGTCGTCTTCGCGAGATTTCCTCCCGGGAAGGCGAGCGGCCGCGGCGTGGAACCGGTCGCGATCAGGAAGCCGCCGGAGGAAAGCTCGCGCCCGTCGACGCGCATCGCTTCCGGCGAGACGAACCGGGCCGTGCCGCGGATGCGTTCGACGCCCGCTTTCTTCAGCGCCGCTTCGGTCTGGTCCGGCACGGGCTGTGTGAACGTGCGCTTGCGGGCGATGACCTTCCGCCAGTCCACGCCACGCACGGGCGCGTCGATGCCATGCTCGCCGCTGCGCCGCACTTCATCCAGGACCTCGGTCGCCCGGACGAGCACTTTCTTGGGATTGCACCCCGCAAGCGAACAGAGACCGCCCACCGGACCGCGGTCGACCAGGGCAACGCGCTTGCCCGCCGCGGCGATCCGATAGGACGCCGTCAGACCGGTGTTGCCCCCTCCGACCGCGACGAAGTCGAAATCGGGCATCTCCTCCTCCGAAAGACAGGCAGTCTATTCCGGTTCGACCTTTCGATGAGTATCCTCGGCAAATCGGAGGCCCGCTGGCAGAAAAGGGAAAGGGCGTCTACAACGTCGTGGTGATCGGCGGCGGCACCGCCGGTCTCGTCACAGCGGCGGGAACAGCCGGGCTCGGCGGCCGCGTCGCTCTGATCGAGCGCGCCCGAATGGGCGGCGAATGCCTGAACACGGGCTGCGTCCCTTCCAAGGCGCTCCTGTCCTCCGCGCGCCTCGCCGATCAAATGCGGCGCGCCGGAACCTGGGGGCTCACTCCCCGCGATCCGCAGGCCGACTTCGGCCGCGTCTTCGAACGCGTCCGCCAGCGCCGCGCCCAGATCGCTCCGCGCGATTCAGTCGAGCGCTTCGAGAGCCTCGGCGTCGACGTCTTCCGCGGCGCCGCCCGATTCGTGTCCCCGAACGAAGTCGAGGTCAACGGCGAGCGAATCCGGGCGAAGAACTTCGTGATTGCGACCGGCAGCCGCCCCGCCGTTCCCTCGATCGACGGCCTCACCCGCGCGAAGTTCTATACGAACGAGTCCATTTTTGACGAGCTTTCCCAGAAGCCGCGGCAGATGGTGGTGCTCGGCGGAGGTCCGATCGGTTGCGAGCTCTCTCAGGCCTTCGCCCGCCTCGGAGTCGCCGTCACGCTGGTCGAGCTTGGCCCGCGGCTTCTTCCGCAGGAGGACGCGGATGTGTCCGACCTCATCCGGCAACGGCTCTCGGAGGACGGGGTGCGCGTCCTGACCGGCGCCGACGTCCGGCTCGTCGCCGAGCACGGGGCGGTGCGGCGAGTCTGGGTGGAGATCGAGGGACAGGACCGCGAGCCGATCGATTGCGACGCGATCCTCGTCGCGGTGGGGAGGATCGCCAACACCGACGGCCTCGGTCTCGAGCAAGCGAGGGTCGCTTTCACGGCTCACGGCGTGACGGTCGACCGCACGCTGCGGACCTCGCAACGACACATTTACGCGGCGGGAGACGCGGCCGGACCGCCGCACTTCACGCACCTCGCCGACCGGCACGCGCGCACGGTCGTTCGAAACATCGCGGCCCCGTGGTGGCCATCCCGGCTGGATACATCGGCCCTCCCCTGGTGCACCTATACGTCGCCGGAGGTCGCGCGCGTGGGCCTGAACGAACAGGGGGCGGTTCGCGAAGGGGCCAAGTACGATCTTTTCCGGCTGCCGATGAGCGGAGTGGATCGCGCCGTCCTCGAAAGCGAGGAGGAAGGATTCGCGAAGGTGCTGCTCGCGCGCGGAAGCGACCGGATTCTCGGCGCGACGATCGTCTCGGCGCGCGCCGGAGAGCTGATCCACGAGGTGGCGCTGGCGATGACGGCCGGCCTGGGGCTCTCGACGATCGCCCGGACCATTCACGTCTATCCGACGTTCTCGGAGATCCTCCGGCAGATCGCCGATGCCCGGGAGCGGTCCCGACTGACCCCGTTCGCGAAAAAAATTCTGACCGGAATCTTTCGCTGGGCCCGCCGATGAGCCGCGCTCGCCGATTCTCGGCCATCGCCGCGGCAGCCGCGGGCGTCCTCGCGCTGGCTCTCGCCTGGCGTCTCCTGCCTCTGACGGTGTGGCTCCGCTCACTCGAGGACCGAGTCGCATCGATGGGAAGCACCGGGCTGCTGGTCTATGGAGCGGTCTACATCGCTGCGGTGCTCCTCTTCGTGCCGGGCATCGTTCTGACTCTGGGCGCCGGGTTTCTCTTCGGCTTCGTGCGCGGATGCCTTCTCGTCTCCGCCGCCTCGACGATCGCCGCCGCACTCGCCTTCCTGATCGCGCGCCATCTCGCGCGCGCTCGGATCGAACGGTGGGCGCGAGGCCGCCCCGAATTCGAAGCGATCGACCGCGCGGTCGGCGACAACGGCTGGAAGATCGTGGCGCTACTGCGCCTCTCGCCGCTCGTTCCTTTTTCTCTGTCCAACTACTTCTACGGCCTCACGTCGGTGCGATTCGTCCCGTACGTTCTGACGAGTTGGCTGGCGATGCTCCCGGCCACTCTCGTCTACGTCTCGCTCGGCGCGGCCGGAAGGTCGGTCGGGACGGGCACGCACCGGACTCCCGCGGAGTGGACGCTGCTCGCCGCGGGACTGGCCGCGACGGTCGCCGTGACGATCACCGTGACGCGCATCGCCCGGCGGGAGCTCGCCCGACTTCGGATCACCAAGGGTGCGGGCGAGGCGGCGTGACGGGCATCTGGACCTGGGCCCGCCGCGCGCTTGTTCTCCCGGCGATCCTGGGCCTCGCGGCCTGCGGAGGAGACTCCGTCGTGTCGATCGCGTCGGGAATCGATCACTCCGCCTGGGATCGCCTGCTGCACAAATACGTCGATGGGCGGGGCCTCGTGGACTACGCGAGGTGGAAGGCGGACGCCGCCGACATGGCCGCTCTGCGCGCCTACCTCGCTCGGATCGCCGCGCCGGCTCCCGAAACCGCGGTCGGGACCGACGCAGACGCGTCGCTGATCAACGCGTACAACGCGCTCGTCATCGCCTGGGTCCTCGACAACTACCCGACCCCGAGCATCCGCCATCTGCCGGGCTCGTTCTCGCGCGCCCGCCACACGGTCGCGGGCCGTCTCGTCTCGCTCGACGCGATCGAACATGCGACGCTGCGTCCGCAGCTCGGCTTCCTGACACACGCGGCTCTGGTCTGCGCCGCTCGGAGCTGCCCGCCGCTCGCGGCCGAAGCCTACGGCCGCGATCAGCTCACCAACCAGCTCGCCTTCGCTCTACGACGCTGGCTCGACCGCCAGGATCTGAACGAGTTTCTTCCCTACGAAAATCGCGCGCGCATCTCGCCGGTCTTCCGCTGGTACGCGGACGATTTCGACAGGGCGCCGGGAGGATTGCGCGGTGTTCTCGGCCTCTATGCTCCGGCCCGGTTCAAGACGTTTCTCGCCAAGTCGAAATACGCGATCCGCTATCAATCCTTCGACTGGGGTCTGAATGACCAGGGTCCCGGGGGGCGCGACTACGGACGCTGGAGAGCGTTCTGGGACCGGGTCTGGAATCGTTGACCCGCCCGTCGGGTTTATATCAGATCTGATATAGCGCCTCGGACCGGTTGCCGTCACCCCAAACGCGCGCCGTGAAGATCTCGACGACGAAAACCACCTGAGCGGCAAAACTGCACGTAGATCTAAAGCATTAACGATGAATGGTTAATTGCCGAGGTGCCGAAAAATCGAAAGCTAATAATCCAATGAGTTGATCAAGGAGTTGTTCAGTCTCTAAACAGGTCGAGCCGAAATATTTGCCGCATCCAGATTAGGCTTGGTCCCCGGTGCTCTCCCAGAATTCCAGGGGCAAGCCCGCTCTCCCCGAGTCGGATCGACGCGAGCTGGCGCGGCGTCTCGCTCGCGAGATTCGAGGCGAGGTCCGGTTCGACGATGGATCGCTCGCCTTGTACGCGACCGACGCTTCCAACTACAGACAGGTCCCGATCGGAGTGGTGCTGCCGAAGGAT
>DATDNV010000250.1:0-3857 GCA_036518075.1 Thermoanaerobaculia bacterium | reverse complement strand
CGATCACTTCCGCTTCCCCTACGCCCGGCTCGAGCACCTCGAGTTTCTCGTGCTGGATGAAGCCGATCGCATGCTCGACATGGGATTTCTGCCGGATATCCGGCGGGTCTTGAAACATTTGCCGACGCGGCGCCAGACGCTGTTCTTTTCGGCAACGATCCCGCCGCCGATCGGTGCGCTCGCGCGCGAGATGCTGAAGAACCCCTTCACCATCAATCTGGAACGGGCTCCGGCCCCCGCCGTCGGCATCACTCAGGCGGTCTATCCCGTTCCGCCGAATTTGAAGGCGCTTCTGCTCACCGAGCTCGTGCGTCGTGGGGACATTCAGAACGTCCTCGTCTTCACTCGCACCAAACATCGGGCCAACCGACTCGCTGAGGCGCTCTCGAAAGCGCAAATCCCCTGCGGCCGCATTCACGGCAACCGCACGCAGGCGCAGCGGACGCAGGCGCTCGCGGATTTCAAACGGGGCAAGTTTCGAGTTCTGGTCGCGACCGACATCGCCGCGCGAGGCATCGACGTCGAAGCTCTCTCGCACGTCGTGAATTTCGACGTTCCCCACGTGCCCGAGGACTACATCCATCGGATCGGCCGCACCGCCCGCGCGGAAATGACGGGAGACGCTTTCACGTTCGTCTCGCCCGAGGAAGAGAACGATCTGCGAGCGATCGAGAAGGCAATCGGGAAGCGGCTGCCGCGCATCACTCTGCCGGGATTCGACTACGCGCAGGAGCGGGCCCCTCGACTCGAGGTGCCGCTCGCGGAGCGGATCGCAGAGATCCGGAAGCGCAAGTCCCAGGAACGTCAGCGGGCGGCCGAGAAAGCGCGGCAAGGCGCGATGGCCTCGCGGTTCCGGGCCCCGGCCTCGAAGAAGCCGTCTCCCTCCCACCACTCGGACGAGCGTCCGCAACGCTGGGGCCGCGGCGGGTCACGATGACGCGCCTAGCGCGAGGGTTGAACCTACCTGCTTAGCTCGTCGTTGCCGAAGTGAGGTTCGAGAGACCTTACGCTTGTGACTTCGCCGTGCCCACTCGCCGGGAGCTGCGGGCTTCTGCCGCAGCGGAACCTCTCGGCGGGCGCACGCGATGAGTCAAAACGTCAGCCGATGCAGTCCTGCGCCCGCAGAGCGGAGCGACGCCAGACTGGTCTCGTGACTCCTGAGGCGGCGCGTCCCCGCGAGGCAGATGCCCGCGGGCGAGTTCCTTACTTGCCGACGCCGCCGCCGTAGACGGGCAGCATCGATGACGCGGCGACCGCCGGGCGCGCCGGAGCGGACGGTTTCGGGGGCGTCAAAGGCACCGGCTGCCCTGGAAACGCGGGGAGCGGCACGTTTCGTCCGCGCGCGTATACCTCGTGGCGGCCGTGCGCCTTGTACCACTCGGCGAGCGTCGCCGTCTGGAACATCTCCTCGATGATCTTGCGCCAGCCCACCCCGGTGTTGTACGCGCAGAAGGAGATCTCGCCCATCGGCGTCGCGTACGGAATGATGCACATCTCCGTGCGGCGGAAGTCGTAGTTGAAGAGGTCCTGAAACCACATGCCGCCGATGAAGAAGACGCGCCAGTTGTAGCGGCGCTGGCGGGCAAAACCGAGCTTGCCGCCGGTGTGCCCGTCCATGATCTGCATGACCTTCCAGGGCGACAGGGTCGCGGGGACTCCCTCCGGGCGCAGGTTGCGCAGAACGGCCAGTGCGGCCTGAACCGCGGTCCAGATCTTGCGCCGGGCCGAGTCGGTGATCGACTTGATGTCGTCGAGCATGCGGTCGACGTTCAGGAACGACGGCACGGTCACCGCCTCCTTCGTCTTCTCGTCCACGAGGAGCATCGTGCCGATGCCGCAATTGGGGTGGCAGCCGCACTTGAAGGATCCCCACTCCGATTCGAGACCGCCCAGTAGATCCTTCAGGTCGGAGAACGGTCCGGACGCCGAGAGCGGATACCAGTCGCGCATGGGCTCGCCGATTCCGGCCTGGTCCTTCACGTCGCGAGCCAGGTCGGACAAGGTGTATCGCTGAGCGCGGCGGGTCTCCTCATCGATGTCCTCGTCCCGACCGGTGAAGGACACCGGCTGAAAGGCGACCGTGTTGATCTTGTCGATGTTGGCGATCGCGAACTTCAGGATGTCGCCGACCTGGTCGTTGTTGACTCCATTGACGATCGTCGTGACGAGCGTGATGTCGAGTCCGTGCTTGTGGAGATTCTCGATCGCCCGCAGCTTCACGTCGTAGAGGTTGCCGACCTTGCGATGCTGGTTGTGCTCGTTTCCGACGCCGTCGAATTGCAGGTATGCAAAGCGCAGCCCCGCCTCCGCGGCCTGCCGGGCGAACTCCTCGTCCTGGGCGAACCGGATGCCGTTCGTGGCGCACTGCACCGAGAAATAACCCAGCTGCCGGGCGTATCGGATCGCCGGGAGAAAGTGAGGAGACAGCGTCGGCTCTCCTCCGGAAAACTGAACCGACAACTGACGCCGCGGCTTGATCGACACGGCGTCGTCGAGGAGCTTCTGGACCTCTTCCCATTCCAGCTCGTGGACGTAACCAACCTGGTTGGCGTCCATGAAACAGGGATTGCACATCATGTTGCAGCGGTTCGTCAGATCGATCGTCAGCACCGCGCCGCGGCCGTACCGGATCGACGAGGTCCCGTGCTCGTGAAGCCCATCCTTGGGGATGACGAAGTCGCGGCCGGGGTAGAGGGATTCGAGCCGCTTGAAGAATTGCGAGTCCACCGACATCACGTCCTCGAAGTGTCCGTGCTTCGGGCAGGACTTCTTCATGAGGATGCGGCCGTTCTCTTCGACGATCGACGCCTTGATCTCGCCCGGATTGCCTTCGACGAGAACCTTCCAGTCTGTTCCGCCGGAGAGGATCTGGTCGCGGACTTCCTTGACGCAGCCCGGACAGAGCGAATCGGTCTCGCGAGGAAATCCCAGCTTGGGAAAGGTCCGATCCCGCTGTTTCAGTAGCGGCTGCGGCGCCCACTTCGGCTTCAACGATCTCTCCGGAAAGCGCCGATCGATTGCGCGCGCGGCCCGCCAGGATAGCTCCGCCACGTTCCGAATACCCGCGTAGATTGTTTTTCGCATGCTCTTTAGCCGGACGAAGGGGCTGCCGGACTATCACTCCTTCTCCGGCGGCAGAGGGCCGCCGACTTGCAGCGATTCTATCCGAAAACTTGAGGCGGCGCGGCGGAGAGGCTCGGAGACGGCGAAAAGTTGGCGAACCGAGCGATCGAGAACGGCGTGAGGTCGCGCGTGCTCGCGCCGGTGAGTCGATCCGCCAGAAGACGAGCCGTGATGGGCGCAAGAAGGATGCCGTTGCGATAGTGGCCGGCGGCGAGAAAGAGACCCGGGACCGGTGTGGGACCCAGGATCGGCCACTCGTCGGGAGTTCCCGGCCGGAGTCCTGCCCAGGCGCGCACGAAGGTCGCTTCCGAGAGATCCGGCACGAGCGCGACCGCGGCTCCGATCAGCTCCGTGATCCCGCGCGCCGTCACCTCCTTGTGATATCCGGCGCGCTCGAGGGTCGCCCCCGCCAGGACCGATCCTCCGGGCCGGGGCACGAGGTACACCGAGTCCGACTGCACGACGACCGGCAGCTCTCGTCCGGCCGTCTGGAGCTCCACCATCTGCCCGCGAATGGGGACAACCGGCACGGCGAACGGAAGTCCGGAGTCGAAGCCGGCCCACGCTCCGGCCGCGTCCACGGTCTGGCCGGCTTCGATCGGGCCGCGATCAGTCTCGATGCCGAAGCATGCGCCCCCGCGCAGGAGAAAGCGGCGCGCGGACACCTCGCGGAGAATCCGGACTCCGCGCTGCTCGGCCGACCGAGCGAGGGCCTGCGTCAAGCGAGCGCCGTC
>DATDNV010000249.1:0-5984 GCA_036518075.1 Thermoanaerobaculia bacterium | reverse complement strand
GATGTCGGCCGGCATCAGATCGGGCGTGAACTGGATCCTCGCGAAGTCGCAGCCGAGCACCTGCGCGAGCGCTTTGACGAGCATCGTTTTTCCGAGGCCCGGGACGCCTTCGATCAATGCGTGCTGACGGGTGAAGATTGCCGCCAGACAGCGGTCGATCACGTCCTGCTGTCCGATGATCACGCGCCCGATCTCTTCTCGCGCTCGGGACAGGACTTCTCTCAGCCGATCGGTGTTTACGCTCATGTCGTCCTCTTGCCGGCCGCCGCGGCCGCGCTCGCTCGCCGATAGGCGGAGAGTATGTCGCGCTGCGCCGGCGGGGTTTCCCGTTCGCCGCGCAGGACCGCCTCGACCGCCGCAGCAGGATCCGCCTGGCCGGCTCCCCGGCGCGGCAGGCTCTTCTTCCACTGATCGACGCAGGCCGCGAGCAGCGCGGACGGCGCGATGTGGCGGCGCAGGACGGCCTCCAGCCCTTCGAAGGCCTGGCGGCCGGTCATTGCCGAGGAGCGAAGCGCATTCGAAGCGCCCGGCAGTGGCGGTGCGAAGGGGACCGCATTCTTCCAGGCGAAGAGGAGAGCCAGCGCGACGATGCCCGCGGCGAGGCCTTCGAGCCGGTATCGGCGCGCGAGGGTGGCCACGCCCGGAGACTCCTCGACGCCCAGGTGGGATTCGTCGAAGAGAACGCGCCGATGAGGCCCGATCAGCCAGACGAGCAAACCTGTCTCTCGCTTGCGCTCGAGGGCGAGATTGGAGGAGAAGGAGGAATCGGAGCAGAGCACCAGCGTTCCTTTCCCGAGCGGACGCTCGATGACGACCGGCCCCTTGCGGAAGGAATAGACCGTGCGCCAGGAAGGAGAGAGGTTTCGAAACCAGGAGGCGCCGTGCCAGGACAGCTCCGCAGGCAGCGGCGGCTCGGACTCTCGCAGCGTCACCGCAATGGGAAGAGGGTGGCCCTGTTCGGACGCGATCTCGAACCCCCATCGAGCCGACAGCGGCGTGACTCCCTCCGTTTCTTCGCGGGCCGCGGGAGTCGGGCGCGGCGGCGCGGCCGCGCGCCGCGCCGGCGTGGGAGAGCGCCGCGCGTCCCGGACGCCCGGAAGAGGCCCGTCGCCGGAGGTTGGGTGAAGGGCGAGAATCAGACGCGCCCCCGAACGCACGAGCTCCTCGAGACGGACCGCCGATTCGGTCTCCGCCATGCCGAGCGCCCACGCGGGAAGGCCGAGAAAGAGAATGGTCGTGTCCGGCCCGGCTTCGATCCGGTCGATGGGTTGAAAACTCCGCATGACGGATATGCCCGGCATCATCGACAGACTCTCGTAGAGCGCGCGTGCGCCCGCGGGATCGCTTCGGAGAGTGGAGAACTCCGCGTAGACGTCGCCGCGCTCGAAACGAAGCTCGAGCAGGTGAACGATGCCCCAGGCGAAGGCGCCCGCCGCCAGAGCGATGGGGAGGATCGCTCTAACTTTCAAGCTGCTCCCGGATGCGCTCGAGGTTCTGATCGAGCAGCTGCACGGCCGCCAGGGTCGCGGGATGCCGGCCGTACCAGATTTCTTCGAACGTTCGGACCGATTGGGAGAACAGGTCGCGCACCGGCGGACGCGCTCTCTGACGCCGAGCCACTTCGCGCTCGTAATCGCGATTGGACTTGGACCGAGCCGGCGTGATGACCGCGCGCGCGACCAGGAAGGCGAGCAGCCCGAGATAGAACGCGCGCGCCGCCTGACGCAAATCCCCGCCGGCGAGGTAAGCCCGAGCCCGGTCTCGCCACTCCGCCTCCGGCCGTTCTTCGCTGCCGGTCTCGTTCGCGTCGGGGATGGCGACGGCGACGAGCGGGAGGGTCTCAGTGTCCGCAGAACGGTTCCAGCGGCGGCGGAGAACCAGGAGCACGAGAGTGCACACGGCGGCGGCGAGAGCCAGCAGGATGAATCCCTGCGACGAGTACAGCCATCCCCATCCACGGGAAGGAGCGCGGCCCGGCGCCGGGTGCGGCTCCAGGCGACGCAGCCACGCGCGGAGCGAATTCCACCAGCGGGTCATGGTGCTGGCGAACTTGTCGATCCACTTCCCGATCCAGCCGAACCGGCGGACGAGCGCGTTTTCCTCGGGAGCCTCCGCGGCGCTGCTCCGCGGAAGGCGCCAGGAATAGACGCGTTTCTGGAGCACCGCTCGGATGGCGCGATCGAGCTCTTCCGGAGCGATTTTCGGAGAGACCGCGGACGAAGAAGCCGGCCGAGGGACCGGGAGTTCGCCGGGACTCTCGGACGCGCGGAGAGGCGCAGAAGCGAGAAGGATCAGGATCGCGGCTCCGCCGACGGGGCCGAGCCGAGAAGCGGGGTCCCGCCGCCACGCCATCCGAAGGTCTTCGCCGCTCTCGATCGACCCGGCCTCGAAGCAGCGGCGCACGTAGACCGCCTTGACGAGCGGACTCGTCAAAAGAAACGTGGCCGCCAGCGCGGTTCCGAGGAAGGTCGTGTTGAGAAGACTCGCGGCGCTGCGCGTAAAGACCGATTCGACGCCGAGGAACATTCGAACGAGATAAGGAAGGGTTACGAACCCCACCGCGACATTGGCGAAAACCGCCACCCAGAAGAGGAGAAGGATCGCGAGCGCGGCCGAGTTCTGCGCGGGCCAGAGCCGTGACCGGCGAGCGGACCTGCGGAGCGTTTCGCGCAGGGGGAGTCGGCCGTCGCCCAGAATGGTCACGTTCTCGTAGAAGGCGAGCACCGGCGCGAACGGCAGCACCAGCACTGCGGAGATCGGTATCAGAAAAAGACCGGTCGGTTGGACGGACGCCTGCACCCCGGCGGCCGCTGCGAGGCGAGAGAGCGTCCAGCGGGCGTGCGCCTCTCCCTCGACCGACTCCCGGAGCCAGCTTGCGAAAACGGTCTGTCCGAGCTTCAAGCCGACATAGAGAAGCGCGAGCCCGAGCGAAGAATCGGCGACGTGCGCGCCGGCAAAGGCGCTGGCGGACATGTCCGTCCAGAAATAGAGAAGGCCCAGGAGGAAGGGAACGGCCCCGGCCGCATACGCCGCGAGTCCCGACGAGGAAACGCGGCGCAGGTCCTGGAACGACTCGTCGATCAGGTCGACTGCGTTCTTCGGCTTTCGACGCGGGCGCGCCGTCATCGCCGCGCCTCCGGGTGCGTGTCGCCGACAATGCCGTCCGGAACGGATGTCGGCAACAGCAGCAGGCCCCGCCCGATCAGAAAAAAGAAGATCCAGGCGAGGCCGATTCCGACCACCGGCGGAACGACCGACAGGATCCGGACCAGGACCCCGCGGCGCGCTCCCCGATCCGTGGCAATGGCCTTGCGGATGCAAGCGGCGCAGAGAAGACGGTCCTCGTGCTCGGTGACGCACTCACGGCAGAACGAAGATCCGCAGGCGGGACAACGTGCGACCGGTTCCCGCGACGGATGGTTCAGGCAGCGCGTGTCAAGAATGAGAATCCTCAGCCGGCATTATTCCTCAAACATTCGGCGCCGGGCGACGAGGCGATCTCTGCGGCGCGACCGGGCCAGGAGATCTCTGGAATGCGCGGTCTCGAACCGGCGCGGGCTTACGGACGGGAGAACAGCGAGAGATCCGCTTCCTGCCGGTCGGACGAAAAGCGGTGGAGCAAGACCAGACCCGAGGTCCCCAGGAGAAGCGGCGCGACGACGCCGAACGCATCGAGAACGACGTTCCTTCCGCCGGTGCTGACGCTCTGGCCGGCCGGACCGGTGATCGTCCGGAACGCGGCAAGCCAGGTCGCGAGGACGATCAGGGCCACGCTCAAACAAAGGTAAGCGAGCGTGGCCCAGACGAGACGTCGGATCCCCGGCGGGATGTCGGTTCGCCGCTGCCTCACGATCGCTACGATCGCGAGTCCGAACTCGATGACCAAAAGCGCGGCCCCGGCGATGAACGCGCCGCTCTCCTTCACGGCCAGCGAAACGACCGTCAGCACGGAATCGGCGATGAGCGACCAGAAGAGAACTCCGTGGAGGCGAGTCGTGTCGCGGCGAGCCGGGAGGCTCGGAGGCTGGAGGGGAGAGAGCGTGGGAGCGGCCGCCGGAGCGGCTTCGGCGACGGGCTCCGGCGACCCGGTGACCGCGGCCTCTTCGACCCGCGTCCCCTGCTCGGCTTCCACTCGCGCCCGGATGCGTTCGAGTGCTCGACGAGCGCTCGGCGCTCTCGTGAGCGACGGCAGGGGAACGGTCTGTGCCGCCGTCGTGATGCGGCAGACACAGGTGGGTCCGTAGAGGAGATTGAGCAGGAACAGAAGGAGGAGAGGGATGCCCGGGATCATCCAGATCCATCGAAGCTCAGACGAGCTCGCAAGAAATCCCCAGCCGACGGCCGCCGCGGCGAGCCCGAAGAGAGCTGCCATCGCGATCCACCGGCTCGTGCGAACGGTGGCGATCGCCTGAATATCCCGGTAATAGAAACGGCGATAGTTTTCACTGTAGCCGCGTCCATCGACGGCGAGCAGATGATCGGGTCCGAGCCAAAGCGTCGAGATTCCCGCCAGCGTTCGGCCCCGCCCGGGCAGACGGTGATATTCCCTCGATCGGCCTGTCATCCGCGTGGATGCGCCGGACGAAATCGAAAGAAGAACAGGGCGAAAGCGATCCATCCGGCGATCTGGAGGAGCGAGATCAGGATGGCGAAGAGGTGGGGCAGCCTGGTGCCTCCGACGAGGCTCAGAGGAGCGCGCCAGTAACGGATCGCGACGAAGATGGCGATCGGCGCGGTCAGGATCGTGAAGTAGAAGACGAGCATCGGATAGATCGCGAGTGCGAGAGCCACGTGTCCGTAGAGCGTGCGTCGATTTTCGAGGTTCGTCCACTTCCCCTTCTTCTTGAAGGTCTCCAGGCACGCCGGACAAAGATGCCGGCCGGCGAGCTCCACGTCGCAGATCGGGCAGAGGAACCGACCGCAGGCTTCGCACGAGATCACCGCCCGGTTGGACGGATGGAAGAAGCAGCTCGCTTCGCCCTCCTCCGCGGCGGCACCCGGCGAGCCCGAGGCGCCGAGATCGCGCGCGGAAGCGGGGAAAACGAGCGCTGTGCCTCGGGCGTGACAGGTGGTGCAAAGGAATTCGCCGCGGTTCCAGGTCTCCCGAGGCAATCGGGCCTCGCAGCGGATGCACGAGACGGAAAAGGCCATGGGCACCGGTCCCGGCGCGTTAGGTCCGGATCACGCGAGTGTTGCAGATGCGGTCGTGCAACGCCCGCTTCTCTTCGTCGAAGGCCGCCATGATGTAGCCGATCAGAAGGATGATGGCGCTCAGGATCTTGGCGAAGTAGCGTCCGAGGGCCGTCATGTACGAGACCCTTCCACCGTCCGGAGTGACGACCTTGAGCCTCAGAGCCATCTTGCCGAGCGTCGCCCCGTAGGCTCCCACGAGGAGAGTTTCATAACCGACCCCGTAGAGGAGCTGGAGGAAACTGGAGATGCAGCCGGATGCCGTGAACGGCGCCCTCCCTCCAACCGCTCGAGCGGTTCCGAAAACGAGCCCAATCAGCATCCCGACGGTGAATGCGATCGCGCCGTCGATCAACACAGCCAGAAAACGGATCCAGAAGCCGCCGTACGTCACGGCCATCGCGGGTGCGATCCCTTCCTTCATCCGTGCGACGAACAGGGGCTTGCAGTTGAAACAGATCGTTCTCCCCTCGAAATGCATCAGTTGATCGGGAGAGAACGACTGGCCGCATTGAGAACAGGTCGAGCGTGGCGCGGAAGCCGGGTCGATCGGGGCGGGAGACGGGATGGAGGCAGCGGCCGCCGCGCCCGGGCGGGCGTCGCGCAGGGGAGTCCATCCGGGCAATGTCTCGTTCCAGACGAGCGTCTCGGGCTGAATCCGCCCGGCAGCGGCCAGGCGCTCGAATTCGCCGTCGTCCACGGGGCCGACGCGATCGGAGTCCTGGACGTAATACCAGTTCATTCCCGAACTCCTGGCGAGGCTTCATCGAAAGCTTCGCCGCTTGGGTTTTCCT
>DATDNV010000248.1:0-6077 GCA_036518075.1 Thermoanaerobaculia bacterium | reverse complement strand
GGCTTGATGTCTCGGTGGATCACTCCCACCTCGTGCGCCGCGGCGAGCCCCGCGCAGGCCTGCTTGGCGATCCGCAGCGCCACCGGCGTAGGAAGGAGTTGATCCTGGTCGATCAGGTGCTTGAGCGTGATTCCTTTGACGAATTCCATCGAGAGATAGCGCAGCCCGTTGGTTTCCCCGAGATCGTGCGTGCGCAGGATATTGGGATGGGTGATCCGCCGAGCCAGGCGGATTTCCTGTTTGAAGCGGTCCAGCAGCGTCGGGTCCGCGGAGAGCGCCTCGCTCCGCAGCGTTTTGATTGCGACCACGTCGTCGAGATCGCGGTCGTGCGCTTTGTACACGATTCCCATGCCGCCCTTGCCGAGCACCGATTGAATCTCGTAGCGCGCCGCGAAGAGAGAGCCCACCTGGGGCTCGACGTTCCGCGTCCCGCCCGTGCCCGACGTTCCGGCGAGGGTGACGGCGGAGCTCGGCCGCGGCGTGACGACTGTCTCGACGTCCCCGACGTTCAAAGTCAATGCGCCGATGTACTTCTCGAGCGCCGCCTTCTCCTTGAGCTCCTCGATCATCGCGGCGAACGAGCGGGCGAGGATTCCGATCTCGTCCTTCGATTCGACGGGCAGCCGAACGTCCTCGAGGTTCCCGACGCGTACCTCCTCGGTCGCTTCGACGAGTCGGCCGACCGGTCCCGTGATGCGCCGCGCCAGGAAAAAGGAGAGGACGAATGCGATCAGGAGCGCGGCCAGTCCGACGCCGATCTGAATGGATTGGATCGCGCGGAACGGCCGAAGCTCTTCGGAACGGCTGCGCAGCGCGACCGCGGCGCCGACGAGCTGATCCGTCGAAGAGCGGATCGGGAGGAAGTAGGCCAGATACGTGTCGCGGGGCAGGGTCAGGCCGAGCGGACCAATGGTCTTTCCGTCGCGCAGAACGGCCTGGACCAGGTCGGGCCGATGGTTGACCGCTTCGAGCACCTCGGTGGAGAGCTCCTGCATCGTCGAGGACGCGATCACGAGCTTGGCCGGCTCGGCCGGACGCGCTTCGTCGGCGATGAAGACGACCTGCGTGTTCATGAGCGTCTTCAGGTTCCGCGCCACGTCGTCATTGATCGCGAAGCCGGCCGCGGTCGCGCCGACGACGCGAGTGCCCCCCTCGAGCACGGGAGCGGCGACCACCGTGTACAGCTTGCCACTCGAGAGCCAGATCCCCTGCGCCTGCTCGCCCTGGAGCGCGCTTGCGATCGTTGGAACGCGCGAGAGGTCGGCCGAGTAAGGAAGCGGCTTGTCCGTCCGCGCGACGGCGACTCCATCCGGGCCGATCGCGATGAGGAAGTCGGCCTTGACGTTGGACGCCTGCTCGGTCTTCAGCGTGTCTCGGATCGTTTCGGGATTGGTCTGCGTAAAGAGCGCGATGATGCCGGGATTGTTGACGACCACGGCCAGCGCCCGATGGAGCTCCGAATACCGCGTCGCGAGGAAGGACTCCCAGGCGGGCCCCGACTTCTTCAGATCTTCGTTGATCTTGGCGTCGGCGACCTGCTTGGATCGATACGCCGCGATCGCAATCGCTCCTCCCACGGCGATGGCGATCAGCAGCGCCGCCGCAAGAAAGACTTTGATCGTCAGAGAGAGCTTCGGCGGCTCGGGAGGCGGCAGTTTGAGACCCCGAACCGGTATTTGCTCGCTCGTCGGCGACGAGGGCTGATCCCTAGTAGCGCTCATCGTCGGGCGGCGGAGGCGGGTATTCCTTTCCGTACTTGTTCTTGTGCGGCTGGAACTTGTAGGAAGAAATATCCAGCGTCAACGGCACCTCGGTCACTGCCTGCGCGCGGACCTGAACGGGATACGAGGTCTCCGTCCCTTCTTCCTGCCAGACCTTCAGGGTATGCGCGCCCGCCGGGACGCCGTCGAACCGGAAGGAGCCGTCCGGCCCGGTCACCTTGGCGAAATCCGAGTCCACGACCATCACGAACCCGACCATCGCGGGATGAATGTTGCAATACACGCGAACGAGGCCGGGCTCGTCGAACGTCTTTTCCTTCGAGGCGCCGCCACGGTACAGGCCCAGGTCGAATCGGTTCGCCCCGGAAACCGAAAAAACGTTGTGAAAGATGGCGTCCACGTTGGGAAAGTCGACCGAGCCGCGCTTGCGCACGACGACGGCGCGAGGAGCGAACCGTTTCTTTTCGCTCTTCATCGTTCCCCGGGCGTCCGAGGGGGAGGCGCCAGTGTGGACGCCTTCGAGCCAAACGATGGAGTTGGAGGAGTCGGTCAGAGGAGCCCCGTTCTTGACGAGCGTAACGCGGCCGGTAACGCTTCCGGCCGGAACAGGTGTGAGGGAGGACAACAGCGTAATGACGAGTAGCCCGTACATGGCGCAAGTTGGCCAAAATCATAGCATTCAGACAGTTCCGACCCGTTAAGATCAGCGTCGGAGGACGCATGAAAGCCGAGCCTGTCGAGATTTTTGGAAAGGACACGTGACCCTACACGACTGCAGCCCGTGAGGACTATGCAAAGCGAAAAGTCTCTTTCGTCTACATCAACGTCAAATCGGACGACCAGGCGCTCGAGCGGATGATTCAACTTTCTGGAGGCCGGAAAGTGCCGGTCATAGTCGAGAACGGAAAGGTCACAGTCGGGTTTGGAGGGACTTGAGGCGTGTAGATCGCGGCGCGGTCGCGCCCTCGAACAAGGACGGAGGACGAAGGACTAGGACGTAGGTATGCGCGAAAGCCGGAACCTTCGCCCTTCGACCTACGTCCTGCTACCTGCGTCCTCTTTCTAGAAAACGCTTTCTGTGGCGACATGCCCGTGCTAGAAAGCCGCTAATTCTGCGGAGGCCTTGAGCATGGCGGACACCTCGTCGGGTCAGGAATTTCGTCCCTACATCCCGGCCGAGCAAATCATTCCCGAGTTCACCCTCAAGGCCGTCGTGCTCGGCATGTTCTTCGGCGTCCTGTTCGGCGCGGCGACGGTGTACCTGGCGCTCCGCGCCGGTCTCACCGTGTCGGCTTCGGTTCCCATCGCGGTCCTCGCGATCGCGGTCTTCAAGAAGCTTGGCAAGTCCACGATCCTCGAGAACAACATCGTGCAGACGATCGGCTCGGCTGGAGAGTCGGTCGCCGCGGGCGTGGTCTTCACGATGCCGGCGCTGCTTTTTCTGTCGGGAGGCGGGGACTATTTCAAATACTTCACGATCTTTGGCCTGGCCGCGATCGGCGGAACGCTGGGTGTCCTGTTCATGATCCCGCTGCGGCGCGCATTGATCGTGAAGGAGCACGGAAAGCTTCGTTATCCAGAGGGTGTCGCTTGTGCCGACGTGTTGATCGCAGGCGAACGGGGCGGCGACCTCGCGGGCATGGTCTTCAAGGGGGTGGGCATCGCGCTGCTTTACAAATTCCTCTACGGGATCATGGGGCTCTGGAACGAGACCGCGACCTGGTTTCGGACCGGACGAAACGGCAAGATCCCGGACGCCACGTTGAACTGCGACGTGACCCCGGAATATCTGGGTCTCGGCTACATCATCGGACCACGGATTGCCGGCGAGCTCGCCTCGGGAGGCGTTCTGTCCTGGCTCGCGCTCATTCCCTTGATCTCCATCTTCGTCTCGGACTCGCGGATCGTGGGCGATCTGAAGGCCCTGGGCTTCACCGATGCCTGGATGACGGGCCACTCGCACGCGGAATGGATCTATCGCGCCTATGTGCGCTACATCGGCGCGGGCGCCGTCGCGTGCGCTGGCGTGATGACGCTCATCAAGACGCTGCCGACGATCGTGTCGGCCTTTCGCGAATCGCTGAAATCCTTCGGCAGGGGAGCCGGCGCAAAGGCGACCAAGCGGACCGAGGACGACCTCGGGCTCGGAATCGTCGTCATCGGCTCGCTCGTTCTCGCGCTCTTGATCACCGTGCTGCCGCGGTTCCCGCACGGACCGTTCCCTGGCTCACTCCTCATGGGTCTGCTCGTGATCGTGTTCGGCTTCTTCTTCGTGACCGTCTCCTCGCGGATCGTCGGCATCATCGGGACTTCCTCGAACCCGATTTCCGGGATGACGATTGCCACCATCATGGCGACCTGCGTCGTGTTCGTCGCGCTCAAACGGACGGGAGACGTCTACCAGGCGGTCGCGCTTTGCGTTGGCGCGATCGTTTGTGTGGCTGCGGCCAACGCGGGCGCCACGTCACAAGATTTGAAAACGGGTTATCTCGTCGGCGCCACACCGCGTAAGCAGCAGATTGGCTTCATCATCGGCGTGCTGACGTCGACGGTCGTCATCGGCGGCACTCTCTTTCTTTTGGACAAGACCTACGCGATGGGTGAGGCGCACGGCATCGGCGGGCCGAAGATGCCCGCCCCGCAAGCGACTCTGATGGCAACGATCATCAAAGGGTTGCTCGCGCAGAATCTGCCCTGGGCGCCGGTTCTCGTGGGTGTCTTCCTGGCTTTCATGGCGCAGATGGCCGGTGCGCATGCGCTGTCGTGGGCGGTCGGCGCTTACTTGCCCCTCTCGACGACGTTTCCCATTTGGATTGGCGGGATGATGAAAGCCCTGGTCGACTCGATTCGCCACAAGAAGGAGGGGGCGGTCGGCGAGGAGTCGGAGCTTTCCTCGGGAATGCTCTACTCGACCGGTCTCGTGGCAGGCGGCTCTCTGGGAGGAGTGTTGATAGCGCTCGTCGCGTTCGTCGGCGACTTCTTCCTGCACATGGAGAAGCCGACGATTCTCGAAAAGCTCGACCTGGGTGAGAGGTTCTATCCTGCTTTCAAGGACGGATTCGCGGGAAACATCCTTTGCGCCGTAGTGTTTGCCGGGCTGTGTTTGCTGCTCGTTCGCAGCGCGCGCCAGAAGCTGGAGGCGTAAGGAGCTGAGAGCTGTCAGCGGACAGCTGTCAGCTAATCACTCCGAATTTCTTCCCGACCTTCCGAAACGCGTCGACGGCGCGGTCGAGCGCCGGACGCTCGTGCGCGGCCGAAACCTGGCACCGCAGGCGCGCCTGGCCCTGGGGGACCACGGGATAGCCGAATCCCGAGACGTAGATTCCTTCGTCGAAGAGCGCCTTGCCCATCGCGAGCGCCTTCGCCGTGTCGCCGACGATGACCGGGACGATCGGGTGAGTGCCATGGGGGATCCGGAAACCCGAATCGCTTATGGCTTTCCGGAAGTACCCGGCGTTTTCGCGAAGCTTTCGGACGGGAGTCGGATCTTCTTTGAGCATCCGGAACGTCTCGAGAGAGCCGGCCGCCACCGCCGGCGGCAGAGAGTTGGAGAAGAGATAAGGTCGGCTGCGCTGCCGCAAGGTCTCGACGAGCGCCTTCGGTCCCGTCACGAACCCTCCCGCGGCGGAGCCCATCGCCTTGCCGAGGGTCCCCGTCGTCACGTCGATCCGGTCCATCACGCCTTGCTCTTCCGCCGTGCCGCGGCCGGTGGCGCCGAGGACTCCGGTGGCGTGCGAGTCGTCGACCGCCACGAGGACGTTTTTCTCCCTGCAGATGCGCGTGAGCTCGCGAAGGTTCGCTTCTTCGCCTTCCATCGAGAAGACTCCGTCGGTGATCATCAGGCGAAACCGCGATGCGGTGTCTTCCTGCAGCATCTTCTCGAGCGCCTTCATGTCGTTGTGCGGGACTCGGAACCGTTTGGCCTTGCAGAGACGCACGCCGTCGATGATGGAGGCGTGGTTGAGCTCATCCGAATACAGCCCGTCCGCTTCGTCCAGGACCGCCGCGAAAAGACCTTCGTTCGCGTTCCAACAGGTCATGTAGAGGATCGTGTCGTCCGTTCGGAAGAAGGAGGCGATCTCCGCTTCGAGATCCTTGTGCAGACGTTCCGTCCCGCAGATGAATCGCACCGAGGCGAGCCCGGCGCCCCAGCGGTCGATCGCCTTCTTTTGCGCTTCGCGGACTCGCGGGTGATTCGCGAATCCGAGATAGTTGTTCGAGGTCAGCATCACGACCTCGCGTCCGTTGACCTTGACCTGGGAATCCTGCGGCGACTCGAGGATCAACTCCTCTTTGTAAGTTCCGGCTTGGCGTAGCTTCGCCATTTCGGCGGCGAGGTGATCGATGAGGTTCATG
>DATDNV010000247.1:0-4848 GCA_036518075.1 Thermoanaerobaculia bacterium | reverse complement strand
CGAGTCCCGCACGCAGCGAGATCCTCGGGATCGCGACGATCGTGCTCGCGCTTCCTGCCGGCCTTCCCCTCTTCGTCTCCGCCGACGAGAAGGACCTCGAGCGGCCGCCCGCGCTGCAGGGACCCCTGCGCGGGTCCGGGCGACTCTTCGTGTCTCCCGCCCTTCCCGAATTCAACATCCTCGACACGGGGACCACGCATCCGGCGCTTCCCCCGCGGGTCGGCCCGTTCGCGCGCGTTCAGATCGAGGAGCTCATACCGGAAACCGGCTCGCCATTCGGCGCACGCTACCTCTTCGAAGAGGATCCGGACGGTTCGTATGGATGGTTCAACGATTTCGCGAACAATGTCTTTTCCTCCTCCCCGGAGTCCGCGCAGAAGTGCCGACTCCTCCACGCGTTCGGCGCGCGCTGGATCCTGGACGAGGATCGCGGGAAGTTCTTCTGCGGCGGACCGATGACTGGCGTCGTGGTCGCCGGCAGACGGCTCGCGCTCTCGGAAATCCCCGGCTCGCTCGCCGAGCTCCGTTGGGCCGGGCGCGCCCACTATCGGTCGTCTCTTTCCGGCGCGGTCGAGCTCGTTCGGTCCGAAGACTTCCTCGCCCCGACCGACGTCGTTCTTCAAGGCGCCGACCGCGATGCGCCCCGGGAATCGAGCCGGGCGATCCTGTCGAACGTCCGCGTGGCTGCCGACCGCGCTTCCGCCGACGTCGACGCGGACCGGCCGGGGCATCTGCTCTTCTCGAGAACGTTTTTCCGCTCCTGGAAATCGCGCCTCGATGGAGCGCCGGCACCGACCCTCGTCGCCAACGGTCGGGACCTCGCCGTCGCGGTGCCTCCCGGCCGGCATCACGTCGAGTTCGAGTACGACCGCCGGCCCTTCGTCCGTGGCGTGGTGCTTCAGCTGGCGGCCTTCCTCGCGATCGCGTTCGGCATCGCGGCGACGCGACGCCGCCAGGGGCTCAGACTGGCCGCTCCTTCCCCGCCGCCCCGCGCCACGCCCTGATCTCCCAGAGAAGCCAGAACACGACGGCCCACCAGGCGCCCCACCAGCCGGGAAGGTGCGGAATCTCCTGAGCGAAAACGTCGGGAGAGTGAACGAAGAATGCGGTCAGAACGACCGTGTAAACGCCGAAGCCCAGACTCGGAGCGAGCGCTCCCAGCGCGACCGGCCAGACGAAGTAGTAAGGACAGATCCCCGGAGTGAAGATCAGGATCACGAGGAAGAGCAGGAGGCAGGCGCGGCCGAGCTCGACGTTCCGGAGCATCCCCGTGGCAGCCAGGGCCGCGAGAACGAACAGGATCGTCGTCGTTTGGTGCGGAAGCCAGGAAACAGAGCGCAGAGGCTCCGTACCGTAGGGCTCGTCGAGGCCACGATAACCGAAGACCTGTACGCGGATGGCTTCCCACGATCTCCAAAACGGCACGAACGAGGCGAGAAAAATCAGATAGGTCGACAGAGCGGCGACCCCGGAGATGCGTGGCGCTCGCCGCCGCCAGGAAAAGAGCAGCGGATGAAACCACGTGACGTGCTTGGCCAGGAGCGACCCCGCCAGCCACAGCGCCACCGAAGGCTCCGGGGTTGGCTTGCGCTCGACGAAAAGAATCGCCCCCAGAAGAAACAGGATGGAGAGCCCGTCGAACATGCCGAGGTCGTTCGACACGATCACCGACAGTGGATTGGCGAAAAAGAGAAGAGATCCCCACAGAGCCCGAGTCGGCGACAAGCCCCGTTGGCGGCCGATTCGCAGGATCAACGCCGCCGCCAACGCGTCGACGGCGAGCTGAAAGAGAAGAATCATCCGCTCGAGCGAGACGCCGAGAATCGACGCCAGGCGCGAGAGGCCCAGCAGCACGCCCGCCCAGAGCGGCGAGTAGTTGTACCGGTGCGTCTCCTGGTAAACGCTCCCTCCCCGGTGAATGATGTCGAGCACGATCCGCCACGAGGCCATGTCGTAGTTCGTCTTCGCCGAAAAGACGAAGACGAGCCGGATCGCGAGCGCGGCCAGGAGGCCGGCGACCGCGAGTGCCCGGTCGCGCCGGCTCAATCCGATGTCTCGGTTTTCTCCGGCGGCTTCCATCCGGTCGTCACCGTGCCGCCGCGGCCGCGGAGTCTCGTCTGCGCCAGCTCACGCACCGGGATTTCCTCGGGCCGGGCGAGCGTCTCGCGCGCGATCTCGCCGAGCATCACGAAACTGATTCCGCGGCCTCTCCAGTCGTCCAGAATCCGCTCGAAGAGAGCTGCCTTGCTCCGGCCCTCCACCTCGGCGTGGATCGTGTGGACCTCGGTTCCCCGCGGCGCGGCGCCAAAGTAGGCGAGTTGCGCCTCGTCGGATTTCCCCAGCTCATCCCAGGCGAGCGTCTCGTCCAGAGTCGGAAGCGTGGTCGGCACTTCGACCGGCGCAAACACCTTTCCCCCCGCCGAAAGGCGAAAGGGAGGCCCGCCGCGGGTGTGCGACGTGAAGGACAGCGCGTACTCGCGCTCGGCTTCGAGGGAACGGGCGTTGGCTGTCCAGCCCGCGGCCGCCGAGGCCTGGGCGGGCGCTCCCAGAATCCGGCGGTATTCGGCATGAGCCCGCGAGACATGCTCTCGAATCTTCTTCGCCGGCCATTTCTCCAGGCGGTCGTGCCAGCCCACGTGGTCCCAGGCGTGGACTCCGGTCTCGTGGCCGGCCGCCGCAACCGATCGAATCTCCGCCGCGCATCTCTCTCCGATCATCGGGGCGGGAAGGAGAGTTCCGTAAAGCGCGGTCGGGAAGCCGTACAGGGACGCGGCGCGGCTCTTCCACATCTTCCGCAGGAAGCCGGGAGTCGTGAAGAACCGGCGGGCGGCGACCCCCGAACGATCCGGCCCGAGCGTGAAGAAGAACGTGGCCCGGATGTCTCGCCTCGCCAGGATCTCGAGCAGGCGAGGCACGCCGTCGCGCGTGCCGACGTAGGTGTCGCAGTCGACCTTGAGAGCGACGCGGGGAGAACGGTGAGTGGTGATTGGTGAATGGGGAATCGCCTGGTCCGATTCGGTCCTATTCACCATTCACAATTCACCGTTTGCCATTCCTCAGGGTTTGGTCTCTCTCTTCGTCAGATAGAAATCGACGGTCCGCCGGATCGCTTCGTCCATGCCGACCTTCGGCTCCCAGCCCAGGATGCGGCGGGCTCTCGCGATCGAGGGCACCCGCGTCATGATGTCCTGGTAACCATCGCCGTAGTACTCCCTGGAGGAGACCTCGATGATCTCGGTCGCTCGAGCCTTTGCCGCGTAAGACGGATACGAAGCGACCGCCGCGATCAGCCTCTCGGCGACCTCGCGCACCGAAAGGTCGTTCGCGGGGTTTCCGATGTTGAAGATGCCGCGGTCCGCACGGCCGCCTTCGTTTTCGAGGATCTTCATAAGGCAATCGATCCCGTCGGAGATGTAGGTGAAGGAGCGCCTCTGCGTGCCGCCGTCGACGAGCTTGATCGGGCGGCCGTAGAGGATGTTGTGCAGAAACTGGGTGAGGACGCGGCTGGATCCCTCCTTGGGAGAGTCGACGTCGTCCAGGTGCGGGCCGATCCAGTTGAACGGGCGAAAGAGCGTGTAGGAGAGTCCCTGCTCGCCGTAGGCGTAGATGACGCGGTCGAGAAGCTGCTTCGAGCAGGAATAGATCCAGCGCTGCTTTCGGATCGGGCCGTAGACGAGCGGCGAGCCTTCCTCGTCGAACTCCGCGTCCGGACACATTCCGTAGACCTCGGACGTCGACGGAAAGACGACGCGCTTCCCGTAAAGGACCGCCTGCTTGACGATCCGGAGGTTCTCCTCGAAGTCGAGCTGGAAGACCGCGAGCGGCTGCTGCACGTAGAGAGAGGGATTCGCGATCGCGACGAGCGGCAACACGACGTCGCACTTCTTGACTTGATACTCGATCCACTCCTTGTTGATCGCGATGTCCCCTTCGAGATAGGTGAATCGCGGGTGGCCCAGAAACGGAGCGATCTTGTCGCTCCCGATGTCGAGCCCGGAGACGGTCCAGTCGGTCGTCCCGAGAATCCGCTCGGTCAGAGCGTTGCCGATGAAGCCGTTGACGCCGAGGACGAGCACCCTCATCGGGTGTCCCGAAGATTGAGGGCGAAGTCCTTCGCCTGCGCGACCTCTTCTCCCTCGCGCTGAAGCGAGAGAATCTCGACGTAGCGGTCGTCGCCGCAAGCGACATAGAGGCGGCCTTCCTCGCGCCGCACCTGTCCCGGAAAATTGTCGTGGGCGCCGAGGTTGGGGAGGCGGGTTTTCCAGATGTAGGTTTTGCCTCCGCCGAACACGAACGTGAAGGCGCCCGGATAAGGATGGGTCACGGCGCGCACGAGGTCATGGACCTGCCGGACGCTTTGGTTCCAATCGATCTTGCCGTCTTCGGGCCGGCGCTTCGGAAACGTCGTCGCCTGCGACTCGTCCTGCCGGCGGCGCCGGATCAGGCCCGACTCGAGCGAAGGGAGACTGCGCTCCAGGATGCGGACCGCGGCCGCACTGACGAGCCTCTGGACCTCGAGGGCGGTCGCGTCTTCGTCGATCTCCACCGCTTCCTGGTCGACGATGTCGCCCGAGTCGGCCCGATCGGTCATCACGTGCAGCGTGGCGCCGGTCTGCGATTCGCCCTGGATGATGGCCCAATTCACGGGCGCGCGGCCCCGATACTTCGGCAGCAGCGAGCCGTGCATGTTGAACGCGCCGAGACGCGGGGCCGCGTAAATCTCCCGAGGCAGCACCCGCCGGTAGTAGAAGGAGAGCACCATCTCGGGCCGGGCCGCGCGCACCCGATCGATCGCGTCCTTGGAAGACGGATCGGGAAAGATCACCGGCTCGATTCCGTGGGAGCGCG
>DATDNV010000246.1:0-2731 GCA_036518075.1 Thermoanaerobaculia bacterium | reverse complement strand
CTTGCCCGCGGTTTCGATCCTGGTCGCGGAGAGACTCGACTGCGAGGCCTCGGGAGAAGCGCCGCGGCCGCGGCTCGCCTGGGCGCTCGCGGCGCTGGTATCGGTCGTGGCGCTCGTGATCCTCTTATGGATCTCGGGCTTTCTATCGAAGCTCCTGAGCGGCGACGCCGTCGCCGCACTCGTCATTGCGACGGCCATCCTTCTCGCCGCACTCGTCCTCGGGGCGTGGACGCGAGAACGCTCCCGGCTGCCCTTCGCCGTGGCGCTCACCTGCGGCATCTGCTTCCTGGCGCTCGAGCGGCTGGATGAGCGCATCAACCGCTACGACCCGATCCCCGAGTGGGGAGAGCGAATTCGCCGGGAGTGCGTGGACGGGTGCGACGGCTTCTACGTGAGCTTGAACATGGGACAACAGGAGTACTACACGCGCTTCAACTGGGTCCCTCTCGGGCAACCGCAGGAGGTGGTCGGCCGGACGCGCCACCGCAAAGCCTTCATGATCATGGACAGCGCTTCCGAGCCTCTCCTGTCTCAGATCCCGATGCGCACCGAAGTCGTCGATCGCCGTCCCTGGCTCGCCGGAAACTGGATCAGCGCGGCCTGGAAGAAGGACAAGCCCGCTCTCGAGTCCCTCTCTCTCGTGCGAATCGACGTTCCGCAAAAGTAAATCGGGCGCGTTCTCCCTCTCACCCTGGTTCTCGACGAAGTCCTAGAGACAAGGATGCGTCGGGCTGTTATCTATCCCTTCGTTTGGGTCGCGGTGCGCGAGGTCTCCGCGCGTTTAGCTCTCGGTTAGAAAAGTTGCAGCGCCGGTCGCGCAGCGACCGCCTGCGCTGCAAGTCCAGATCCCGAGCAAGCGGGAGCGACGTTATAATCCCGGGTTGTACTTGTCGTTGAAATCGGGACCATGCCACTTTCCCGCGTTGAGGTCGTATCGGATTCCCCAGCCGGTGTACGGGACTCGGAAATGCTCGAAGAACTGGATGATCGACTGCCCCCACCAGGTCTGTTCGCTCAGCCCCAGGCCGCGGCAAATCTCGGCGAAGTTGATGCCGATCTCGATCCCGATGTTGCGCTGGCGGAATTCCGGCGGCGCCTCCGTGTAACCGCGGGTGTTGTACGTCGCGGAAAAGAGGAAGTAGCGGGCGAAGCCGGGTCGAACCTTCAGCCGCGGAAGAAAGCCGGCCAGCTTGAGGTCGGCGGTATAGATCTCGTAGGTGTAGCCGGGCTGGATCTGCGCGCTTTGGAGCGCGAGAGGTTGCATCCGTGATTCGGGGGCAGACGGTGGGGCCGCGTGCGGCGGGCCGGAGCTCGGAAGCGGTTCCGCGGTCGGCAGGAATCCAAATCGAAAACCGATCGTGTCTCTGAGGTCGTGCGCTCCCACGAGAGCGGATGCCGCCGCGCCCGCCGTGGTCGCGGTCGCGTCCTCCCACGAGAAGCCATAGGTCGTGAAGCCGTCGCCCAATTCGACCACGACGGCAGCCAGAGCGGTGTTCAGAAAGGCAAGCAGGCGCGCCTGGTCCGCCGGGTGGCCGAGCTTCAGGTAAGCCGCCGTCAACGCTTCCTCGCCGATCGTCCCGTAGTAGAAGTGAGACATCTTGTCGGAGCCGCCGGCGTACGTATCCGCCTGAAACCATCGCTCGTTGGCGAAGTGCCAGGGCTCCGAGTCCGCCCGTTTCCACCATTGGAGGTAGCCGGCGATGGGTGTCGCGATGAACGTGCCGCCCAGGAACACGACGGTCGTCCACTGATCGAAGAGCGGAGGACGGGGTGAGGCGGGTTTCGTCTCGGGGCCGCCGAGGGTCGGCTCTTCAGATGAGTCGGACGGCTCTCTGCCCGCAAGATCGTCGGCGGGGGGGAGCTCCCGCAGGGCGGGGAAGAGGGGCGGCACGAGGTGGAACTCGGGCTCGCCCGCGAGGCCGAGCTCCGACAGCAAGCTCAAGAACAGACCACCGATGATCCAGGCGCGGCGTCCGCGCGCGCGCCGGGCAAATGGAGTCTGTTCGGACTGCATGCGCTTGTTCTTGACGGGATCCTAGCCTTCGGGGATTACAGTCGCCAGGTCTATGGCGTTTGGTACGCTGCGCCGCGAATGAAAATTGCTTTCATCGGAACGCACGGCGTCGGCAAGACGACGCTCTGCTTCGAGCTCGCCGCGCTCCTGAAGAAGCGGGACCGAGTCGTCGAGATGGTGCGAGAAGTCGCCCGCTTCTGTCCCCTCCCGATCAACCGCGAGACGACGGTCGCCGCCCAGTCCTGGATCCTCCATACCGAGATTGCGGAGGAGCTGGCGGCGGAGAACAAAGCGGAGATCGTCATCTGTGATCGAAGCGTTCTCGACAATTATTGCTATCTCCTTCAGACCGGCCGCCATCCCAACCTCGAGCCCCTCGTGCGCTGGTGGACGGAGACCTACCGGGTCCTGATCAAGGTGCCGATCGTCGGGTCCCTTCAGTTCGACGGTCTTCGCGATGTCGACAGCGCCTTCCAGAGTGCCGTGGACGAGACGATCGACCGAGTCTTGAGCGAATGGCGCGTGGAGGTCGTGCGGCTCGATCCCCGGCGTCGAGACTTCTGGGCGGCCGACTCTCTGGAGGCGATCCGGCCGCATCTGGGGCCGGTGCAGGAGCCGCTGTTTGAGGGAAGTGACAAGTGACGAGTGACAAGTGGAGAATCCCAGCTCGTCACTCGTCACTGAATCCTAGTCCGGCGGCGCGATCTCGGCTTCGGT
>DATDNV010000245.1:0-3505 GCA_036518075.1 Thermoanaerobaculia bacterium | reverse complement strand
TGCAGCCAAAGAAGATCATCGGCGCGAGGACGAGCGAAAACATCAGACCGATGTGGGTCTGTCCGATCGAGCATCCGAGAGTGAGCCCGATCGCCGAGGAAACGAGCGCGATCAGAAGACAAAGGATCCCGAAGAGCCATGGATGGGGAAGCCTCAGGTCCACTCCTTTTCCGAGAAGCGCCCAGGCGGCCGGGAGCACGACGAGCCCGGCCACGAGTGCCTGAGCCATTCCGGAGACGATTTTCTCGACGGCGACCCACTCGATCTCGATCGGAGACAGGAGCCGGTCTTCGATCTCTCGCGTGAACTGAAACTCGGCGATCGTCGGCATCGCGACCGCCTGGATGCCGGACAGGAGCATCGAGAGCGCCATGATGCCGGGAAGCAGCAGGCTCTTGTATTGAAGCGGCATGTAGCCGCTGGTCGTCAGGACGCGGCCGAACACGAAGACGAGAAGCATCGGCTGCAGCAGGGTCTGAATCAGCAGGGGAACGAAGTTGCGCCGCGCGACGCGCCAGTCGCGGTGGAGCAGAGCCAGAAAAGTCTTCAGATTCATATATTCAGGACATAGGACGTAGGGAAACCGTCTGAGGCCAACCTGCGCACTTCCATCATCTACGTCCTACCACCCACGTCCTACCACGTGCGTCCCCTCTCAGTCCCTCAGGCTTCTTCCCGTGTGATGCAGAAACAGATTCTCGAGCGATGGCTCCGAGATGTGCACGTCGGAAATGTTCACGCCGGCAGAGATCGCAAGGTTGATGATCTCGGCGACGAGTGGACCGCCTCGATCCGCGTAGACGTCGAGCCGCGAGGCGCCCGTCGCTCGGACCTCCGTGACGCCGGCGAGGTCCTTGATCTTTTCGAGCAGCGCCTCCGGCTGCGGGTGCATCTGAACTCGAATCACGAAACCGCCCGGGATCGAGCGCTTGAGGTCTTCCGGCGTGCCGCGCGCGATGACGCGTCCGTGGTCGACGATGGCGAGATTCCGGCAGAGCGCATCGGCCTCCTCCATGTTGTGCGTCGTGAGCACGACCGTCTTGCCCCGCGCGTTGTAGCGGCGCACGAGGTCCCAGAGAAGCAAGCGCGTCTGGGGATCGAGCCCGGCCGAGGGCTCGTCCAGAAAGAGCACGTCCGGATCGTGCATCATCGCTCTCGCGATCGAGAGACGCTGCATCATGCCGCCGGAAAAGCCGCGCACGAGCTGATCGGCTCGGTCGAGGAGCTGGAAGCCTTCGAGCAGCGTCTGGGCGCGCGCGTTCCTTTCCGCGGCCGACATTCCGAAATAGGCGCCATGGAAAGTCAGGATCTCCCGGGCCGTCAACGAGAAGTCGAGGTTCGGCCTCTGGGGAACGACGCCGATGCTCCTCTTGACCTCGACGCGATCGCGAGCGACGTCGTGATCACCCACCCAGGCCCGGCCGGCCGTCGGACGGATCTGGGTCGTCAGGATTCCGACGGTCGTCGACTTGCCGGCGCCGTTGGGGCCAAGCAGACCGAACACCTCTCCCGGCGAGACGTCGAGCGACAAAGCATCCAGCGCCACGATCTCGAATTTCTCTTTTCGGTCTTTTCGGGCGGCGGGAGTGGACGCGAACGCGAAGCCCCTGCCGGGAGCCGCCACCGGGGGCGGCGTGTCGTAGACCTTGCGCAGATTCTCGGTACGGATGCCTAGAGCCATGCTGGAGCGGGAAAGGATAACCGAACAATCGAGCGCGGAGTGCGAAGTTCAAAGTTCAAAGTTGAGACTGCAAATTGGTTCCTGACTTAGAACCTCGCACTTAGAACCTCGCACTGGATTACTCCAGTGCGAGAGCG
Organism: Thermoanaerobaculia bacterium; assembly: GCA_036518075.1. Classification (GTDB taxonomy): domain Bacteria; phylum Acidobacteriota; class Thermoanaerobaculia; order UBA5066; family Gp7-AA6; genus DATDNV01. Next base: position 1,687 of record DATDNV010000245.1, on the reverse strand, counting down.
TTCCGCACGACGTCTCCGACCGACATGCCTCCCCGATAGTTTCCGATGAACGCAATCCCCGGCCAGCTTTGCTCCGTGTCGGCGAGGATCTTGAGCCGCGACTCGTGCCCGAGGTCGCACTGAGGCAGGGCGTTGGTGTAGCGCGTGAGCCGCACCACCTTCGGCTCTCCTCGAATCCCGAGCGCCGCATCGAGATCGCGCAGCGCATGACCCACGAGCTCGGTCTCCGAGAGAGCAGGGGCCTGAGGGTCGCGAGAACCTCCCAGGAAGACGGTCATCAGCACCTGTCCATCCGGCGCGCGATCGGGGAAGAGGCTCGAGGTGTAGACGGCGCCGAGGATTCGCCGGCCGGTCTGGGGAACGACGAGGTGGCCGAACCCCTCCGGAATCCGCGTGAACGCGGCGATGGGCCAGGCCAGATGGAGAACCGCGAGAGGCGGCAGGGGAATCGACGCGAGCGCCCGCGCCGCCGGTGGAGCGAAGGTTTCGGCCAGGCGCGCGGCCTCGCTCGCGGGCGTCGCGATGACCACCCGCGAGGCGGGAAGCTCCTCGTCCATCGTCCGCACCGTCCAGGCGTTGCCGAAACGAATCACTTTCACCGCGGGAGTCTTCCGGACCAGCCGCCCGCCCAGCGCCGACGCGATCGCTCGCGGGAGGGTCTCGAGACCTTCGCGAAAGCTCAGGAGCCCGCGGACGGGACTCTTCGCGCTGGATCTTCCCGCAAACCGGTCGGCCAGAGCTCCGGCCAGGAGACTTCCGCGCTCGCGCTCCCATCGCGTGAGCTTCGGAAAACAGGCGGAAGCGGACAGACGCGTGCCGTCGCCCGCGAAGATCCCGGACACGAACGGCTCGACCATGCGCTCCGCGACCTGGGGCCCCAGCCGGCGAGCGAAGAACGACCGAACCGTGTCGGAACCGGGCACCGGAGTCCGGATGAATGGCTCGGCCAGGAGCCGCAGCTTTCCTTTCGGCGACAGGAGTCTCGTCCGAGCGAGCGCGATCGGCGACATGGGCAGGGGATGGAGCTTTCCTCCGAAATCGATGTAACGCGGCGCCCGGGAGGAAACGAGGAGCGCCTCGGCCTGAAGACCGAGATCACCGGCCAGGGCCCAAAGCTCCGGAGTCGGCCGCACCGTGTTGGGGCCGAGCTCGAGCTGGAAGCCGTCCTGCTTCTCGGTCCGGACGACCCCGCCCGCCCGATCGGAAGCCTCCAGCACGAGCACGTCCCGTCCGCTGCGAGCCAGCTTGTAGGCGTGAACCAGGCCGGAGAGGCCTGCGCCGATGACGATCGTTCGGCTCACGCCCAGAACTCCTCGACGCCGAGAATCAGGTTCTCGAGCGCGGCGAGAAACGTCGGATGGCTGTTGAGTCCCGGCGTCCTGTGAAAGATTTCGATTCCCGTCCTTCGGGCCTCATCGGCAAACAGCTGATCGATCTCATAGAGGGTTTCCACGTGGTCGGTGACGAAGGCAATCGGGATCGCGAGTACCTGCCGGGTTCGGGCGCGCCCGAGCTCTCCCAGGACTTTGAGCGTGGCGGGCCCGAGCCACTCGACCGGACCGAGCTTGGATTGATAGGCGAGCGTCGAGGGAGAGCGGTTTCCCAGGCGCGCCGTGATCGCCGCCACGGTCGCTTCGATCTCGCGCGGGTAGGGATCGCCGTGGCGGTCGACGAGCTTCTTCGGGAT
>DATDNV010000244.1:0-15925 GCA_036518075.1 Thermoanaerobaculia bacterium | reverse complement strand
GGGAGATCGGCCAGGGGCAGGCCCAAACGGCCGGCGACGCCTCGGTTCGCTGCGAGGTTCTCGTTCTTGGTGTGCCCGACGACGCAATCGAAGACGCCTCGCGGACCCTCGCGCCGCGAATCGCGTGCCGGTTGGCCTTTCACCTTTCCGGCGCCCGTCCCGCCGACCTTCTCGCGCCGTTTCGCGAGCGGGGAGCCTCGGTCGGCTCGATGCACGCCTTGAGAGCGTTTCATGGAAACCCTTTCGAGAGCTGGAGAGACGCCTTCGTCGCGGTGGAAGGCGACGGTCCGGCGGTCGATGCAGGTCTCAAGATCGCCGAGGCGCTCGGCGCGCGGGCGCGGGAGGTCTCCGCAAAGAGCAAGCCTCTCTATCACGCGGCGGCGACCATGGCCGCCGGCGGCTGCCTGTCTCTGATCTCCATGGCGACGCGAGTCTGGACGAGCCTGGGATTGCCAGAGGAGGAAGCCCGAGCCGAGCTCGCCCGACTGGCGTCCGAAGCCCTGGCCTCTCTGAAGAATCAGGGCTTCGAGGACGCCTGGACTGGCCCGATCTCGCGACGGGACGTCGGAACGGTGCGGGACCACGTGGCCGGCCTGGCTTCTTTCCCCGACGTTCTTGCCGTCTACCGCCTCCTCGCCGACGAGACGATCTCTCGGACGAGGGGCGGTGGCCGTGAAGACGACATGCGCGCTGCCCTGGAAGGCCGCAAGAGAGAGGACTGACCCCGATTTCGAGGCGATGTCGCGGTCTGCGAAGCGGTTATCGCCTTCGCGGATGCTAAAATCGTTGAGGATCCCTGATCGGGGAAGCGGATAGCCCTATGGTCTTCTTTAACTACGCCACGATGCAGATGGCGGCCAAGATCGTTTACTACGGTCCTGGTCTGTGCGGGAAGACTACGAACCTCCATCACATCTACGGGCGCACGTCACCGGGCTCCCGCGGCGAGATGGTGTCGCTCGAAACCGAAACGGACCGAACCCTGTTTTTCGACCTCCTTCCCCTGGACGTCGGCATCATCGGCGGTTTCAAGACTCGAGTGCAGCTCTACACGGTTCCCGGACAGGTTTTCTACAACACGACGCGCAAGCTCGTCTTGAAGGGGGTCGACGGCATCGTCTTCGTCGCCGACTCGCAGAAGGCGATGAAGGACGCCAACGTCGAAAGCGTCAACAATCTGCGGTCGAACCTCGCCGAGATCGGGTTGAAGCTGGAAGAGCTGCCGCTCGTATTCCAGTACAACAAACGCGATCTCGCCAACATCCTCTCGGTCGCCGAGCTCGACGAGAGCCTGAACCCGGGAAAGAAGTACGAGAGCTACGAAGCCTGCGCGGTCCTGGGTCAAGGCGTCTTCGAGACGCTGAAGGCCATCTCCAAGATCACGCTGCGATCGCTCAAGAAGAGAATGCTCGGTGAAGAGCAGCGCCCCTCGCGGCCGATGACGGCGACAGTCGCCCCGACGATGCCGGTGCCCGTGCCCCCCGCGGCCGCGCCGTCCCCGCCGCCGCACCGGCCCCACACGCCGACCCCCGAACGAATCGACGCGAGGGAGCTGACGTCGCCGCCGCCCGCTCCCGCCAAAGCCAGGGAAACGCCCCTCAAGCCCCCGCCGCCCACCACAGTGCCGCCTCCACCGGCTCTGCTCGAGGCGGAAAGCTTCGATGCGGACGACGTCGAGACAGTCAACGAATTCGAGGAGGCGCTCAATTCACTCGACGCGCCTCTGCCGGAGGTCGAGACGGCCGGAGAACCTCTCGAGATCGGGGAGGTCTCTTTCGCCGAAACGCCTCCGATCGAAAAGGTCGAGCCCGCGCAGGTCAAGCACGTGAAGGTCCGCTCGAACATCGACATCCTCGCGGAGCTCGAGAAGCTGCGAAAGAGCGCGACCGCGGTGACTTCTCCGGAACGACCCGCGCGGCGTCCGACGGCGGGCGTTTCGATCGATGACCTCCTGGCGAGCTCGCTCAACCATCGCAAGGAGATCAATCGCATCTTCGAAGTTCAGGTGAACCCGCAGGAGTTGCAGAACGGACATCAGGTCACGATCGGCTTGCGGATCGAGGACCGCGACAAGAAGGTTCTCGGCGAAGAGAAGACCTTCGCGATCGAGCTTCACACGCGGAGAGACATCGAGAAACTGCTTCTCTCCCTGAAGTTTCACATCTTCGGAAAGTAGAGACCTTTTCTTCGGCTGTCCTCGCGCGTAGACAAAGCCCCTCCCGCTCTTCAAAAAGTCTTTGCGTTCGCCTTCGCCGGTGTTTAACCTCTTTGCAATGGCCGACAGACGACGCTTCGCTGGGGCGAAGGGCTGCTTCGCGATGGTTCTCCTTGCGTCCGCGGCAGGCTGCGCTTCCGCGAACCGCGCGAAGACTTCGTCTTCCGCGCCGCCTTCGCCCGATCAAGCGGCGATGACGAAGGCGTCGGCGGCGTTCTCTCTGGGGCGCGAAGCGGCGTTGAGTGGGGACTTCCCCTGCGCCCGCGACTATTTCGATCAGGCGGTCGAGGCGGTCCGCCCCGCCCGCTCGGCGACGGTTCCCAGCGCCGAGCTGTCCGCCTTTTCCGAGGAGCTCTACGAGGCGATCCTGAGGTACGAGGCGCTCGCTGCTCCGCCCGAAGAGACCGCGTCCACGGAAACCCCCGTAGCGCCGGAGCTGTCGGGGATCGAAGCCCCCGTTTCGAGCGAGGAGATCTCGAAGGCCAAGGAGGCCGTCGCGACCGATACCACCGACGCCTCGTTCGACATCCCGATCGTGGTCAACGAGGCGGTCCTCCGGCTCGTCGCCATGTTCCAGAACGACTTGCACGACATCATCGCGCGGGGCTTGGCCCGGTCCGGCCGCTATGCGCCGATGATCGAACGGATCTTCCAGGAGGAAGGCATCCCCAAAGACCTCCTTCAGGTCGCCATGATCGAGTCTTCCTTTCTCCCGCATGCCCGCTCGCCGAAGGCGGCTCAGGGAATTTGGCAATTCATGCCCAAGACCGCACGCCAATACGGCCTGACGTGCAATGCGTCGATCGACGAGAGGAGCGACCCCGAGAAAGCGACTCGAGCCGCGGCGCGTTACCTCTCCTACCTTCACCTCCTGTTTCGGGATTGGTACCTGGCCATGGCCGCCTACAACGCCGGCGAAGGAAAGGTTCTCAAGGGGATGGCCCGAACCGGCTTCAACGACTTCTGGCAGCTCGCCGCGTCCGGCCAGCTCAAGGCGCAGACTCAGAGCTACGTTCCGGCCGTGCTGGCGATGACCCTCATCTCGAAGAATCCGCAGCACTATGGTTTCGACGTCGATTTCGAGCCGCCTCTCGAATACGAGACGATCGTCCTTGACCGTCCGGTGAGTCTGCGTTCGCTCGCGGACACCGAGCACGTCACTCTCGAAATGCTGCAGGAGCTGAACCCGGAGCTGAGGAGCGAGATCACGCCCCGCGATGCGGCCGGGTACATCCTGAAGATCCCGACCGGAACTCGCGAGCACATGGCGCTGGCTTACGCCGCGGCGCCGACCGCGAAACCGCCGTCCTACCGCCGATACACCGCGCGAAGCGGAGACACGATCGCGTCGATCGCCCGCCGGAACCACGTTCGGGCTTCGGACCTCGCGGCCGCCAACTCCGTGTCGGAAAAGACCAAGCTCAAACGGGGAACCGTGGTTTTGATCCCCAAGAAGGAGCCGGTTCTCGTCGCGGCGAAGTCCACGCCCAAGAAAAACGGCGCCCGCTCGAAGACCTCCAGCTCCAGGATCGTCGCCGCCGCGCCCGCGCCCAAGAGCTACACGGTTCGCGGAGGAGACACCCTTTACCGGATCGCCCTCAAGCACGGGACAACGGTCGCGATCCTGATGTCGACGAACAGCCTGGACTCACCGGCTCAGATCCATCCGGGCGACACACTGAAGATACCGGCCAGGGGAAATTGAGAGTCGAGAAGGGAGAGTGATGACCGCAGCTCTCACCATGCTTACGTCTTGATTCCCAACTCTTCATTTCTTCCCTCGGCGTCTCGCTTCTGTTAGAGTCCCTCTCGTCCTCACCGGTTTCTCTCCAGGCCTCTCCTCGCACGAGGAGGTTCTATGCTTGCGAGAGTTCATTCCGCTGCCACTCTCGGTCTCGACGCCCGCGTCCTGGACGTCGAGGTCGACGTCTCCGAAGGTCTCCCCTGCTTCACGATCGTGGGTCTGCCCGACGCGAGCGTGAAGGAAGCGCGGGAACGGGTCCGCTCCGCGCTTCGCAACAGCGGCTTTCCCCTCGGCAGCCGCGCGGTGACCGTCAACCTGGCTCCCGCCGACTTCCGAAAGGTCGGCGCCGCTCTCGACCTGCCGGTCGCCGTCGCGCTGCTGATGATCAGCGGCCTGACGATCCGCACCGAGCGCCGGCGTCTTTTCATCGGCGAGCTGAGCTTGAACGGGGCAGTCCGCCCGGTGCGCGGAGGTCTCTGTCTGGCGCTAGCGGCCCGCGATGGAGCTTTCGAAGAGGTCATTCTTCCGGCGGAGAACGCGGCCGAAGCGGCGGCCGTCGACGGCATTGACGTCATTCCGGTCCGCAGCCTCGCGGCGACGATCCGCCACATCACCGGCGATGAGGTCATTCCCCCGTTCCGAGAAGCTCGTCAACGTGCGGCCGCCTCCGCATCCGTGGATTTCTCCGAAGTTCGCGGCCAGACGGTCGCGCGCCGGGCTCTCGAAATTGCTGCGGCTGGTGGACATCACGTCCTCCTGTGCGGGCCGCCGGGAGCTGGAAAGACGATGCTCGCGCGCCGCCTTCCGACGATCCTGCCCGGGCTCTCCCGGGGCGAGGCGATCGAAGCAACGCAGATTCAGTCGGTCGCCGGCGTTTTGCCCGCCGGAGCCGGACTCGTGGAGATCCCGCCTTTTCGTGCGCCGCACCATGGGATCTCGGCGCCCGGTCTCGTCGGCGGCGGCGTGCGGCCGGGTCCCGGCGAGGTCTCGCTCGCTCACCGAGGGGTCCTCTTTCTCGACGAGTTGCCGGAGTTCCGCCGGGACGTGCTCGAGGCCATCCGGCAGCCCCTCGAAGAAAAGCGCGTCTGCCTGGTCCGCGTCGGCGGAGCCTCCGTCTTTCCCTGCGATTTCCTGCTGATCGCCGCGATGAACCCGTGCCCCTGCGGTTTCGCCGGAGACACACAACGATCCTGCACCTGCGACTACCGCGAGAAACAACGATATCGGCGGAAGCTCTCCGGACCTCTCCTCGATCGAATCGATTTGCACGTCTCGGTTCCTCCAGTCTCCTGGAGCGAACTGGAAACGGGAAAACCTGCGGAAGACTCCCGAACGATCCGCGAACGCGTGATGCGCGCACGCCTTCTCGCTGCATCGCGCTTCCCGGCTTGCATGGCGTTTCGCAACGCGGAGCTGCCCGCGCGGGATTTCGAGCGCATCCTTTCGCTCGACGCTTCGAGCCGCCGGCTTCTCGGAACGCTGATGGAACGGCTCGGCCTGTCGCTGCGCGCGATGCACCGAGCTCTTCGTGTCTCTCGCACGATTGCCGATCTGGCCGGTTGCGAGCGAGTGAACGCCGCGCATCTTGCAGAGGCCGTTGGTTATCGGCACCGAGTGTCCTCGGAAAGTCCCGCGCGCCTTGACAGAGTGGGGCCGCCGCCCGTACGATTCCATCCCAAGCCGAGGATCCAGCCCACAGAGTCTTGAAAGCCGGTGCATTGCGGCACCTCGAAATTTGACCGGCACGCCGGTGCCGCGCTTGCGGAAGGAGAGACTGGGTGAAGCGGTACAACACGATCATCTTCGTACCCCACGCCAAGGCTCGGTTTCGCAAAGTCACGATCTCCAGTCGCCGTCTCGTCTTTTTTGGCGTCGTTTCTCTCTCGGTATTAACTGCGGCTGTCGCTTTTGGCTGGGCGTTTCTCGCGTCCAGCGGACGAGAGGGCCAATATCGGCAGGCCGTCGCGGAAAATAGCCGCCTGAAATCGAACACCGCCGAGCTTTCCAAGCGCCTCGCTGCCCTCTCCCAGAAGCTCTCCGCGTTCGAGCAGCGCACCCGGAGGCTCGCCATTGTTGCGGGCCTCGCCGACGCCGGACGCAGTGGAGTCGGCGGACCCAAGATTCCCGCCGACGCGGCCAATGCGACCCCGGACGAGCGAGCGGAGGAGGTCGAATCGCGTTTGGCCAGCCTCGAGACGCAATTTGCGCGCCGCTCCAACATCGCGTCTTCGACTCCCACCGTCGCTCCGGTTCGCGGACTGCTCAATTCCGGGTTTGGGCCCCGCAAGGACCCGTTCACCGGAGAGGGCTCTTTCCATCCCGGCCTCGACATCTCGACGCGCCGTCATGAGCCGGTGCTCGCCACCGCGGAGGGCGTGGTGGTCAAGAGCGGTTGGTCGGGCGATTACGGCAAAGAGGTCGAGATCGCGCATTCGACCGGCTATGTGACGATCTACGGCCATCTCGACGATGTCCTGGTCAAGGAAGGCGCGCTCGTTCACCGTGGCGATAAGGTCGGGCTGGTCGGCTCGACCGGGCGCTCCACCGGACCGCACCTTCACTACGAAGTTCGCAAGGACGATCGGGCAGTCAACCCTCTCGAGTACATCCTCGACGCCCGGTAAGGGCTCGCTCGCGGGCGTTTCCCTCGCGGGGACGCGGCGACGTCTGGCACCGGGCCGCTGCGCGAACATTTGAACCGGCCGCTCCGCGGCCAATCAAATTTTCTAAACCAGAGCCCGGAAGCGGTCCAAACTCGGCTAGAGTCCCCGGCGCCGGTCGCGCCAGCGACCGCCCAGCGCCGAAAGCCCCGTCCGAGAGACCCCGCTGCGGGAGAAGCCCGCAGCTCGTGGCGTGAAAACGACCCAAACGCCTCCCCGAGGTGAACACGTGTGAGAATCGATGTTTCGACCCGAGGCGATAAAAACGAGAATAATTGGCTGGGGGAAAGGTGTTTACGGCCTAAATGATCGATCGGATCCTCACCAAGGTCTTCGGCACCCAGCACGAGCGCGACATCAAGAAGCTCGCGCCGCGGGTCGAGGCGATCAACGCGCTCGAGCCGTCGATGAAGGCGCTCTCGGACGACGCTCTCCGCGCCAAGACGCAGGAGTTCAAGCAGCGCATCGCATCGGCGCTCGAAGGCCTGGACGACGACGAGGTCAAGGACGCGCGCGCCCGCGTCCTGGATGGAATTCTCGAAGAGGCGTTCGCGGTCGTCCGCGAAGCTTCCCGTCGGACTCTGGGCATGCGGCCCTTCGACGTTCAGCTGATCGGCGGGATGGTTCTTCACCAGGGCAAGATCGCCGAGATGAAGACCGGCGAAGGAAAGACGCTGGTCGCGACCATGCCCGTCTACCTGAACGCTTTGACGGGCCGCGGCGTCCACGTCGTCACGGTCAACGACTACCTGGCCCGGCGCGATGCCGAGTGGATGGGAAAGATCTACCGATTCCTCGGCCTGACCGTCGGATGCATTCAGAACTCGATGCTGGACGACGAGCGCCAGCAGGTCTATCGATCCGACGTCACCTACGGCACCAACAACGAATTCGGATTCGACTATCTGCGCGACAACATGAAGTTCGAGCTCGAGTCCATGGTCCAACGCGGCCACGTGTTCGCGATCGTGGACGAGGTCGACTCGATTCTGATCGACGAGGCGCGCACGCCGCTGATCATTTCGGGACCTTCCGAAGAAAACACCGAGATCTACTACAAATGCAATCGAGTCATTCCGCACCTGGTCGTCGGGAAGGAAGAAAAGGACAAGTACGGGAACAAGACGACGACCGGTGATTACCTGGTCGACGAGAAATCCCGGACGGCCGTGCTGACCGAAGAGGGGGTCGCCAAGGCGGAGAAGTTCCTTCGGGTCGAAAACCTCTACGATCTGACGAACATCGACCTGCTGCACGGAACCGAGCAGGCCCTGCGCGCGCATGCGCTCTACAAGAAGGACGTCGACTACATGATCAAGGACGGGCAGGTCCTGATCGTCGACGAGTTCACCGGCCGCGTGCTGCCGGGACGCCGCTGGTCCGACGGACTCCACCAGGCGGTCGAGGCGAAAGAGGGCGTTCGGATCGAGCGCGAGAACCAGACGCTCGCGACGATCACTCTGCAGAACTACTTCCGCCTCTACGAGAAGCTTGCCGGGATGACGGGCACCGCGGACACCGAGGCCTCGGAGTTTGATCAGATCTACAAGCTGGACGTGATCGTCATCCCGACGAACATGCCGATGATCCGGCTGGACAATCACGACCTCGTCTATGTCTCCGAGCGCGAGAAATTCGAGGCCGTCGCCGAAGAGATCCAGGGCCTGCGGGAAAAAGGGCAGCCGGTCCTGGTGGGCACCGTCTCGATCGAGAAATCCGAGCGCCTCTCTGCCCTGCTCAAGTCGAAGAAGGTGCCTCACGTCGTCCTGAACGCCAAGTTCCACGAGAAGGAGGCGGAGATCGTGGCCCAGGCCGGCAAGTCCGGATCGGTGACGATCGCCACCAACATGGCCGGCCGCGGAACCGACATCGTTCTCGGCGGCAATCCGGACGCCTTCGCCGAGCAGGAACGCAAGAACTTCAAAAGCGAAGAGGAATTTCAGAAACGGCTCGCCGAGCTCAAGGTGCAAAGCGCCGACGATCGCACCAAGGTCTTGGAGGCGGGCGGCCTGATGATCGTGGGCACGGAGCGGCACGAATCCCGGCGGGTCGACAATCAGCTCCGCGGCCGCTCAGGCCGCCAGGGGGACCCGGGCGCTTCCCGTTTCTACCTCTCGCTCGAAGACGACCTGATGCGCATCTTCGGCTCGGACCGTCTCCAGAACATCATGCGCCGCTTCGGCATGGAGGAAGGCGTGCCCATCGAGCACCGCATGGTGACCCGCGCGGTCGAGCGCGCGCAGAAACAGGTCGAAGGCCGCAACTTCGAGACGCGCAAGCACCTGCTCGAATACGACGACGTGATGAACCGGCAGCGCGCAGATATCTATGGACTGCGCCTCGACATCCTCAAAGGCAACATCAGCAGGGACTATGTGCTGACGCTCGCCGACACGATCCTCGATTCGACGCTGGACCGGCTTCTCCCGCCCGACTCTGCGGCGGATCAGTGGAATCTCGCCGAGTTCGGGATCGCGCTCAAGGATTATTTCGGCATGGACGCGCCCGACTTTGGGGGCAAGACGAGAGACGCCATCCGCGAGGAGATCGTCCAAGAGCTCCACCGGCGTTACGACGCGAAGGAGAAGCTCCTTGGGCCGGAGACGATGCGGCTTCACGAGAAGTTCGTGATGCTCCAGGTCGTCGATCAGCAGTGGAAGGATCATCTCCTCGCGATCGACCATTTGAAGGAAGGCATCGGGCTTCGCGGCTACGGACAGCGGGACCCGCTGGTCGAGTACAAGAAGGAGTCGTTCGAGCTCTTCACCGTGATGAAGGAGAGGATCGAAGATCAGATCGTGCAGTTCCTCTACCGGCTGCAGCCGGTCATCCGCGAAGAGAGTGCCGAGGCGCCCGCGGAGGGTCGGGCCCCCGTCGCCCTTCCTCCCCGCCGCGCCGCCAACGTCAATTACTCCTACGGTGCCGCGGCCTCGGGCGGACAGGACGCGAAAGTCGAGACGGTCCATCGAGACGCTCCCAAAGTCGGCCGCAACGATCCGTGCCCCTGCGGGTCCGGAAAGAAATTCAAGAAATGTCATGGCGCCGACGGCGGGACGACTCACCCCCCGGGAACTCCGGTCGGTGCGGGGCACGCTCCAGCGAGCAAGTAATGCCGAAGAAGAGACAGACCACCCCGAGCGAGATTCCTCTCGCCCTGACATTCGACGATGTGCTGCTCCTCCCGGCGCACTCGCGGGTCCATCCCCGCGACGTCGAGCTCCGCACGCAGCTCACGGACGACATCCCGTTGAACATTCCGATCATTTCGGCCGCGATGGATACCGTCACGGAATCGCGTCTCGCCATCGCGATGGCTCAGCAGGGCGGTCTGGGTGTGATCCACAAGAACCTCTCGATCGCCGCTCAGGCCGAAGAGGTCGATCGCGTCAAACGCTCCGAGTCCGGCATGATCGTCGACCCGGTCACTTGCCGGCCGGAGCAAAAGATCGGCGAAGCTCTCGAGGTCATGGCCCGCTACAAAATCTCGGGGGTGCCGGTCGTCGATGGCAAGGGAAAACTGGTCGGCATCCTGACGAACCGGGACCTTCGATTCGAAACTCACCTGGGTCGCCCGATCTCCACCCGGATGACGAAGAACCATCTCATCACGACCCCCGTCGGCACGACGCTCGAACAGGCCAAGGAGCTTCTTCACGAGCACCGGATCGAAAAGCTCCTCGTCGTGGACCGGGCCGGGAATCTCAAAGGACTGATCACCGTCAAGGACATTCAAAAGGCGATCAAGTATCCCAATGCGGCGAAGGACCGGCTGGGCCGACTCCGCGTCGGCGCGGCCATCGGGGTTTCCAAGGACCTCATCGATCGCGCGCGAGAGCTCGTTCGCGCAAAAGTGGACGTGCTCGTGCTCGATTCTTCCCATGGCCACAGCCAGGGGGTCCTCGATGCCCTCTCGCTCGTGAAACGGAAGTTTCCTTCCACGGAGGTCATCGCCGGCAACGTCGCGACCGAGGACGGCACTCGAGATCTGATTCGGCGCGGCGCCGACGCGGTCAAGGTCGGCATCGGCCCCGGTTCGATCTGCACGACCCGCGTCGTGACCGGCGCCGGCGTTCCGCAGATTCACGCAATCCGGGAATGCGCGCGCGCGACTCGGGGAACGAAAGTTCCCCTGATCGCCGACGGCGGCATCAAGTTCTCCGGCGACATCGCGAAGGCGATCGCGGCCGGGGCCCATCTGGTGATGGTGGGGTCGTTGCTGGCGGGTACCGAGGAGTCCCCGGGAGAAACGATCCTGTACCAGGGAAGAACGTTCAAGGCTTATCGCGGCATGGGATCACTGGGCGCGATGAAGGCGGGGTCTTCGGACCGGTACTTCCAGGAGTCGATGGAGACCGAGGTCACCGTCGAAAACGGCTCGCTCTCCAAGCTCGTGCCCGAAGGAATCGAGGGAATGGTTCCCTACAAAGGGAGCGTCGAGGCCTTGATCCTCCAGATGACGGGAGGCGTGCGCAGCGGCATGGGACTCGCCGGCTGCCGTTCGATCGAAGAACTGCGGACCCGGTCCCGCATGATCCGCGTCACCGCGGCGGGGCTGAAGGAGTCCCACGCCCACGACGTCATCATCACGAAGGAAGCGCCGAACTACAGGATGGAGAACTAGAAGAGGGTCAGGGCTTCTTCCCCTTCCGGACCTTGACGGTCGATTCGCCTGCCTCCTCCTTGTTCCACTTCTCCTGCCGCAGCTTCAGGGTTGCCTCGAGGCGCCGGGCCAGCTCCGCTTCTTCACCGGAAGATCGCGGGCGGTAATAACGCCTTCCCCGGAGCGACTCCGGCAGGCACTCGATTCCTCCGACTCCCTCCGGCTCGGCGTGCGCGTATCGGTAGCCGCGTCCGTACCCCACCTCGCGCATGAGGCGCGTCACGGCGTTGCGGATGACGGCGGGTACCGGCTCGGCCGGCTTCTCGGCGACGTCCGCTTTCGCTTCGGCCTCCGCGACGTAAAGGGCATTGGACTTCGGAGCCAGGGCGCAATAGACCGCCGACTGGGCCAGGGCAAGGGAGCCCTCCGGGAGTCCGAGGAATTCGAAAGCGTCCTTTGCGTCGAGGGCCATCGACAGCGCGTTCGGGTCGGCGAGGCCGACATCCTCCGAAGCGAATCGCACGATGCGGCGCGCGATGTAGAGAGGATCCTCCCCCGCCTCGAGCATCCGAACGAGCCAGTAGATCGTCGCGTCCGGATCGGATTCCCGCATCGACTTGTGCAAGGCCGAGATCAGGTTGTAGTGCTCCTCCCCGGCCTTGTCGTAGAGAAGCACCTTTCGCTGCAGCAATTCGCGCAGCCGCGAGATCTCGATTCGCTTGACCTTCGCCGACTCGGCATCGAGCGCGGCCGCCTCGAGGAGATTGAGCGCGCGCCGGGCATCGCCGCCGGACGTCTGGGCGATGAAGGACAGCGCATCGTCGTCGACTCGAAAGTCGCGCGCCCCGAGACCCCGGGGAATGTCGATCAAGGCGCGGCGAACGATACGCACAATCGATTCGGGCGAGAGGGGATCGAGCACGACGACCTTGCATCGCGAAAGGAGCGCGCCGTTCAGCTCGAAGGAAGGATTCTCGGTGGTTGCTCCGATGAGAACCACGTCGCCCGACTCGATGAACGGCAGGAACACGTCCTGCTGGGCGCGGTTGAACCGGTGGATCTCGTCGAGGAAGAGGATGGTCCGGCCTCCGCGCATCCTCCGGCGGCGGCCCGCCTCTAGAACCTCGCGCATCTCCTTGACGCCCGTCGCGATCGCCGAGTACGCGACGAAATTCGAGGCGGTCTGAGCCGCGATGAGCCGGGCGAGCGTGGTCTTGCCCACACCCGGCGGTCCCCAGAAGATCAGCGACGGGATTCGGTCCTCGGCGAGCGCCCGCCGGAGAAAGCCGTTGGAACCGACGACCTCGGCAGGTCCCTCCACTTCGTCGAGCGAGCGCGGCCGCATTCGATCGGCGAGCGGCGTGTCGGGCGCGATCGCGACCGCGCTTCCGGGAGCCGGCGGCTCGGAATCGAAGAGATCGTCGCTCATCGACGGGCCGCCTCCAGGGCGTTGCGGCATTTTTCGGAGCAGACCGAGACGATTCCAGCTCCGCTTCCGGCCGGCATCGCCAGACGCCGGTCGATCCACGTGCCGCAGACAGGATCCCGGACCATTTCTCCGGCGACCTCGCGGGGCGCGGGCGGCCGCGACGGCGGCCGAAGGAAGAACGCCAGCACCTGCCGAAGGGCGCGAAGCACGAGCAGAATCGAGAAAAGAACGAGCAGAAACGCGGCTACGCGCAGCATGGCTCGAGACTAACTGGCCGGCTTGAGATCGGAAATCTGTTTCTCGATGCGATCCAGGTCCGGGATGTCCGGATACCTCCGACGAAGCTCCTGAAAGTGACGGCGCGCCGCTGCGCCGTCGCGAACATCGTAGGCCTCGCACACGACGACGTTCAAGAGGGATTGCCAGTGGTCCGGATCGGCTGCCCTCGCCTTTTCGAACAAGGAGATCGCTCGCTTGAACTCGCCGCGATTTCGATACGCCGCGCCCAGATCCGAAAGGAGGTTCGGGTCGGACGGCGCCCGGCGTCTCGCCTTCTCGTAGGAGTCGATCGCGCGATCCCAGTTTTCCGAGTCGTAGTACGCGTTGCCCAGCTCGGTCCACAGCTTCGGGTTCTCCGGATCCCGGTCGATCGCCTTGCGGATCTCGCGAAACCGGTCGCCCGCGGAGTCCCGCGCTTCATCCCCATCCGAAGCCGCAGAGACCGAAGGCCGCTGCCCGCCGCCGGCAAAATAGCCGACGATGAATCCGATCAATGCCCCCACGAGAAGCGGCACGGCGGCCTGCACCAGTTTCCCGCGGGCGCTCATTGAGCCTCCTCCTCTTCACGAACCGCTCTCCATCTGCCGGAGCTCGGCGCGGCGCCGGAGAGGTCGGTGGATTCCCAGGTTCCGGCGATCGTGCCCGAGTCCCAGGCCACTCGTCCGTAGTACACGGCGGTGAAGCCAAGGGTCGAGTCGACGCGCTCGAGCCGGATGAGGTCGTTGACGAGCGTGCCTCGCAGCGAGCCCGAGTACCCGCCCTCGAGCGTGTACTCCCCGGAAACGATTGTTCCGCTGAGGTTCAGACGAAACGCGCCCTTCTGCTCGCCCGGGTCCTGCAAGACCGACCAGCGGCCCGTGACCGCGTCGGCGGTTTTCCGGGATGCCATGTCGGACTCGAGCGCGACGATGGTCCGCCGTCGCTCGACGACGCGATCGGCGAGGATCCGGCGCCGCTCCAGCAGCGCATGGACCTCCTGCTCGGCAGCAGAGACGGCGTCTTCGCGTCGGGCGACCTCGTCGGGCGGATCGCCCCGGCCGGCCGAATCCGAGACCGCCCGCGCCGCCGACGCCAGCTGGGACAGCGAGGTCTCGACGCGGCGGGAAATGTCGGCCAGGTTGCGGACGTCGGAGCTCAATCGCCGGCGCTCGCGCGCGAGCTCGGCTCGGGCCGCATCGGAGACCGTATCGGCCAGCACGAAGACGGCCCCACCCGCGATCAGGAGGGCCACCAGGGCTCGTCTCACACGACGATTGTAGCCCGCATCACCGGGGTTGACCGGACGACGGAAACGAGCGGAAACAAAAAGGGAGGCCGAAGCCTCCCTCGCAAATCGCCTTTGTGTTTCGTGCGCGGCGTCAGTTCGCGGCTTTGGCAGCGGCCGACTTGGAAAGCGCCCGATCGACCTGGCGCTCGACCTCCTGCTCGTCCAACCCATTGATGACCGCGATCTCGGAAACGATCAGGTATTTGGCTCGCTCGTACATCTTCTTCTCGCGGAACGACAGCGTCTTGCGAGAGCTGATGTAGTTCAGAGTCTTCAGAACGTCGGCGATGTCGGTCAGCTTGCCGCTCTTCATCTTGTCGACGTTCTGCTTGTACCGGCCCTTCCAGTCTCCGGTCGCCGAGAATCGGGTGTCCGCGAGCCGCTTCATCAGCCCGGTGATGTCCTTCCGATGGGTCAGCCGGCGCAGTCCGATCAGGTCCGTGTTGTTGATCGGGACCATGACCTTGGAGTTGTTCGAGAGCAACCGCAAGTGATAGAAGCTGCGGGGCGTCACCGGCTCCGTCGCGAACCCTTCCCCGATCTTCTCGACCACCGAGACACCGTGGTTGGGATAGACGACCTTCTCACCCACTCTAAAGCTCACTCCGTCCTCCTAAAAGTAAAAGACCGTGGCGGCAGGTTAAAGAGACCGTGCCTGCGGAACCGTGAATTATAGGGACAAAAGCCCAAAAACTCAAGTATCAGAGCACTTTGCCGAGTATCGGGGTCGAGGAAACCAACTGATTTTAGGTGGCTTCTCCGGCTAAAATGCGCTCCGCGCATAAGGGCCGGAGTGGCGGAATGGCAGACGCAGGGGACTCAAAATCCCCCGCTCCTCGCGGGCGTGAGGGTTCGACTCCCTCCTCCGGCACCAGACACGTCGCCTTCGCTTGCGACGGGACTTGGCTGACGCCACCGGCTCGTGGCTCGTCCAAAGGGACTCGACCACGAGCCTAGTCCGCCAGTCGCCGCGCTTCGGCTCCCGCGGCGCGAGGCTCCTCCCCTCTGGGAGACTCCTCGCGCCGCGATCAAATGGAAAAGTTAGGCGAACTGTGGTGAGTGTTCGGCTCTGGTTCCTCATCTCGCCGCCGCCGCGCGACCTGTTGTTTAGAGAACCGGCCCGTCACTGAAAAGTTCGCGCTCGCGGCTCTAACTCTCTAACAATGGGGCGATGCTCGCCGACGTTTGGAGGTTCTCGAGAAGTCAAGATCTCAAAGTCGAAGACCCCGGCCGCCAGTGTCCCGACATAAAGATAGGTGCCGGACGGATCTACGGCGAGCGAGTACACTTGGTAAGAAAGGCCTGCGTTCAACGAAACCCAGGTCTTCCCGCCGTCCGCAGTCCGCAAGATGCCGTCATCCGGCACTCCGATCGCGAATAAGACAGGAGGATTCTCTCGATCGAACAGAATCGCGAGAGCAAGCGTCGGCGCGTCCTCCACGAGTGTCCAAGTCGAACCGCCATCCTCGCTCTTAGCGAGCGGTGCACCAGCATAAATAATCGACGGGTTGTGCGGGTCAATCGCGACGGTGGAAGGGCGAAGGAGCGGCGTTTGAAGGTTTGTCCAGGTCTTTCCGCCGTCAGAGGTCTTGAATACGCCGCCGCTGGGACTCATTCCACCGTAGTCTGCCTCGAAGACAATCGAAGGATTGAGTGGATCCACGGCGATGCTCTCGATGTTGGTGCCCTGGATATTGAGAGCACTCCATGTCTGGGCACCATCGGAGGTTT
>DATDNV010000243.1:0-3408 GCA_036518075.1 Thermoanaerobaculia bacterium | reverse complement strand
GGAACCTCGAGGCGCGCAGGCACCTGCATGTTCGAAGAGGTCGTATTCCCCTCGGCACCCGGCGGTTGCGTCGCGGGAGTCGCCACGGGGGCGTGGGAGATTGCCATGCGGACGTCAGGGTCGGGCCGCCCGCGTTCGCGGCATCCCACCGAAACGGAAACCAACAGAAGTACAGCCAGCTCATTTCTTCTCACGGCGCCGCGTCCTCCTTTCAGGCACCCGGATGCGCCCGGCCGCGCGCAGTTCGCCGCGGCTGGCGGCCGAACTCCCGGGTCGGGCGGGGGATCGGAGTTCCCGCCAGCCGGAAATCCAGACGGCGACGGACTTCGTCGATCGCCGTCAACACGACACGCATCGAGTCGCCGAGCCGGAACGTTTTTCCCGTCGCACGGCCGCGGAGACGATGCAGCTTCTCTTCATATACGAAGAAATCATTGCCGAGTCCCGAGACCGGCACCAGCCCTTCGACGAAGAAATCTTTGAGGGTGACGAAGGCGCCGAAGGCGGTCACCCCGGTGACGAAGGCGTCGAACTCCCGTCCCACCTTGTCCTTCATGAATACGATCTTCTTCCAAAGGAGGCTCTCCCGCTCTGCCTGCTCCGCCCGTCTCTCGCGGTCGGAGGAGACCGCGGCGAGTTGCCGGAGCCGATTCTCGACCGACTCGAAGTCTCGCGGCGCGACCGGCCTCCCGTTTGCCAGCAGGCTCGAGAGCTGCCGGTGAACGATCAGGTCCGGATAACGGCGAATCGGAGAGGTGAAATGACAGTAGTAAGGCGCCGCCAGAGCATAGTGGCCGCGGCACTCTTGGCTGTAGACCGCCTTGCGCTGCGCCCGCAGGAGGAGGTCGGACAGGAGGCGCTCCTCGGGCTTGCCCTGAATCGCGTTCAGGATCTTCTGAAACGCGGACGGGGGAACCTCTTCGAGGTCGCCCTTGAGCTCATAACCGAAGCTATCGAGCACTTCGCGCAGGTCGACGAGGCGGTCCGGGTCGGGACGGTCGTGCACGCGGTAGATCGCCGGCTGCTTGGCGAACAAGAGCTTCTTCGCGACCGCCTCGTTGGCTGCCAGCATGAACTCCTCGATGAGCCGGTGGGCGACGTTGCGCGATTCCGGGACGATCCCGACCACCAGACCTTCGTCGTCGAGAACCACGTCGGCGTCCGGAAGGTCGAAGTCGATCGAGCCGCGCGCTTCGCGGCGGCGGCGAAGGAGGGCGGCGAGTTCCCCCATCGTCCGAAAATCGCCCAGGAGCGAGCCATACCGTTGTTCGTCCTGCTCGGTTGGACGCGACTCGATCAGACGCGCGACCTCCGTGTAGGTCATGCGCTCGTGGCTACGGATCACTCCTTTGGTGAAATCGGCGCCGACCACCTGGCCTCGCCCGTCGATCTCGAGAATCGCCGACAGAACCAGCCGGTCCACGCGAGGGTTGAGCGAACAGAGACCGTTGGAGAGCCGCTCCGGCAGCATGGGCAGGACGCGGCCCGGAAAGTAGACCGACGTTCCGCGCGATTCCGCCTCCTGGTCGAGCGCGCTTCCCTCGGCGACATAGTGCGAGACGTCGGCGATATGCACTCCCAGGCGGAAGCCTCCCGGCGTGCGCTCGACCTCCACCGCGTCGTCGAAGTCCTTTGCAGTCTCGCCGTCGATGGTGACGATCCGCCGCCCGCGAAAGTCGCGGCGGCCTGCCGTGTCCTCGCGGCGGACCTCCTCCGGGAACGCCTCGGATTCGCGCACGACCGGCTCTGGAAAACGCGGCGGAAGTCCGTGCGAGCGCAGAACGATCTCGACGTCCACGCCCGGGTCCCCGAGAAAACCCAGCCGTTCCGCGACGACTCCCCGGGCGACACGCCGGGCGTCGGGAAAGGCAGTCAGGTGAGCCTCGACGATCTCTCCCTGGCGGGCTCCGTGGCTTCCTCCCGAGGCGATTCGGATGACCGCGTCGATCTTGGGATCGTACGGGAGGACGACGTGCCGGCCGTCCTCCGTCTCGAACCGTCCGACGACCCGCTCCCGCGCGCGGTCGAGAACCTTGACGACCACGCCGGAGATCCGATCGCTCCGGCTTCCCCCGCGGCGATTACCCCGGCCGGCCGAGCGCGGCCGCTCCTCGCGAGCCAGGACGACGTCGCCGTCGAGCGCACCATGCATTCCGCTTCGCGGGACGAAGAGATCTTCGCCGCCCTGGACGAGCACGAAGCCGAAACCCTCCGGTCGAACGCTCAGGCGCCCGGCAACCATGCTGGAGAACTCGATGGCCGAATACTTTTCGCCGCGAACCCGGACGATCTCCCCGCGCCTCTCGAGCTCATCGAGCTGTCCGCCGAACGCCTCCTCCTCGTCTGTCTGTACGCGAAAGGCCTTCGCCAGGTCTCGGAAAGACAAGATTCGGGATCCTTTCTGGCGCAGCTTTCCCAGGATCTCTTCGTCGCGCGGGAGCATCGAGGCGAAGTCTACCAACGAGTGGCGCACGGCGGTCTGTGAGCGGCGGGCGAACCCGCCGGTTAGCGCCGGGCCGACCCGGCGCTTGTCGCAGCCTGTGGCTGCTCGGTGCGTCGCGCTCTCCGAGCGCTCGGTGCCGCGACCAAGCGCTGCAACTTTCCTAAACCAGAGCAGGCACGAATTATTTCTTTGCCCGCGGAGCGACGACGATCGGACAACGGGCGCAGACGACGGTGACCCGCGTGGTCGTTGCGAAGGATTGCTGCCCGCTCGTGATGACGAGCCGGATCGTATAGGTGCCCGGGTTCGCGTACACGTGCGAGGCGTCGCGAGAAGAGGAGTTGTTGAGCAAACCCGAGGGTTTGTCACCGAAGTCCCAGGACCACGAGCTCGGGCAGCCGGAGGAGGTGTCGAAAACGTATACGGTCTGTCCCTGACGCGGCCGCGGCCGATCGACGTCGAAGTGCGCCACGAGCGGACCCGAAGGCGCGACTCGGACGACTTGCTGAGTCTTCACGAACCCGGCGAGACCCCGGGCGGTGACGGTCACCGTGTAGCGCCCGGCGTTCGCGAAGATATGGACCGGCGTCCGCACCGTCGAGATGTCCGCTGAGCCCGACCCCGGGTCGCCGAAATCCCAGTTCCACGAAGTCGCACCCGATTGAGCCGTGTAGAAGAAGGAGACGGTCTGGCCAGGGGCAGGGCAGGCGGGCTGGAAGCTGAAAGAGGCACCCGGCAGAGGGGTCGGCGTTGGGGGCGGCGTCGGGGTCGACGTCTGATTCGACGTGCGGGTGAACGTCATCGAGGGCGTCGACGATCGCGTCGGGGTGGCGGTCTGCGTGGCCGTAAAGGTCATCGTCGGCGTAAAAGTCGGCGTAGGACTCGGCGTTTCCGTCGACGTCAGCCCCGGAGTCTCCGTCGCCGTCGGCGTATCGGTCATGGTGGGTGTGGGCGTCGGCGTGTCG
>DATDNV010000242.1:0-5312 GCA_036518075.1 Thermoanaerobaculia bacterium | reverse complement strand
ACGAGGAAGGAGAGAAACAATGCGGACTTCGACGGTCATCGTTCGGACAAAAGGACAGAATGGCTGCCGGGCCCTGGCCTTCGCGGTCATTTTCGGCGCCGCGCTCATTTCCTATCCGGCGCGCGGAGCCGCCCAATCGACTCCGGAGGCCAAGGCGAAGGTCGAGGAGCGAGACGGATCTCACGACTTCGATCCGCTCTTCGGCAAGTGGAAGTTTCACCTGAGGCGCCGCCTGAATCCCCTCACCGGCTCCAACAAGTGGATCGATCTCGAGGGCACAGGGGAGTGTCACAAGATCTTCGAGAGCGGCGCCAATATCGATCAGGTCAACCTCGACGGCGGGGGAACTCACATCGAGGGCCTGACTCTGCGCACCTACAATCCGCAAACCCATGAATGGAATCTGTATTGGGCCAACCGTAAAATCGGCCACATCGACGTCCCGCAGATCGGAAAGTTCAAGGACGGGCACGGCGAGTTCTATGGATTGGACACGATCAACAACCAGACGCTCATCGTGAAGTTCGACTGGAGCCGTCTGAACACCGACTCCCCGCATTTCGAGCAGTCGTTCTCTCCCGACGGCGGCAAAACCTGGGAGGTGAACTGGATCACCGACCAGGTGCGCGTGAAGGATTAACCGCCGCCGGTCAATGAAGTGACAGCGCCGGCGGGCGCTCCGGCTCGATAATGCCAGCGGACGGAAGGCGGCGCCTCCTCGCGCCGCGCGAAAGGAGCCGGAGCGCATGGACCGGAAGCGAGTCTCATCGGGGACGATCTGGGAGAAGACCTACGGCTACAGCCGCGCCGTGCGCGTGGGCAACGCGGTGTACGTCGCCGGAACGACCGCCGTCGACGAGTCCGGCGCCGTGATCGGCGAGAACGACCCTTACAAACAGGCTCGCTTCATCTACGACAAGATCGGCAAGGCTCTGCGCGAAGCGGGGGCGACGCTCGAGGACGTGGTCCGCGTGCGCGCTTTCGTGACCGACATTTCACGGTGGACCGACGTTGCCCGGGCGCAAGGAGAGGTCTTCGAGAAGATTCGTCCCGCCGCCACGCTCGTGCAGGTGACCGCGCTGGTCGATCCGAGGCTGCTCGTCGAAATCGAGGCGGACGCCGTCATCGGCTGAGTTTTTCGATCGGGATTTCCGAAGCCGCGTCCGCCATTGGGCGAGCGCAATGCCTCCTGAACGAATCGTGAGGCCGGTCCGCGAAGCGGCCGCTCTGCGCGGGCGGAGCTCGCTCACGATGCGGTCGAAGGAGGCTTCCAATGACCCTTCCCGCCGTCCGCATGGCCGCGATCGTCGTGCTGTCGTTTCTCGCGGGGGCGTTTGCGATCGCCACGGTCACGCGAGTCCAGAGCGGCCATGCCGCGGAGGACCGCGTGTTCGAGCTTCGGGTGTATCACACGCTCCCCGGCCGGCTGCCACAGCTCGAATCGAACTTTCGGGATCACAACGTGGCCTATCTGAAGAAGCACGGGATCGAGAGCGTCGCGTACTGGACGCCTCAGGATCCGCCGGCTGCACAAAACACCCTGATCTTCATCGTCGCGCACGATAGTCGCGAGGCGGCCGAGCGGCACTGGGGAGAATTTCGAAGCGACCCGGAGTGGAAGAGGCTCGCCCAGGCATCGCTCGCCAGCGGTGAGATCGTGGAGAAGATCGATTCGACGTTCCTGACGCCGACCGATTTCTCGCCCATGAAGTAGCCGGCAAGCCCGCTCGCCGCGGATTATATCAGATCTGATATAACAGAGACCGGGCCGACAGGCGGATCAGTGGCGGCCGCCTCCGCCGCGCGCGCCGCCCCCAGCGTGCATGCCTCCGCCGCCCGCCCGCATGCCCCCGCCGGAAAAGCTCGGATGCCCGACGCTCCCTCGACTGCCGCCGCCCATGCTCGGCCGAGGGGCGCGAGACAACCCCGCGAAGCTCCCGCGCGCGGGGCCGGAAGTTCCCGGGCCGCGAGGAGCAACCATGCTTCTCGTCGCTCGAGAACCGGCAGCCATGCCCATGCCCTGTCGCGCGAAGACGGTTCGCGCGGATCCGCGTTGGCCCAGCGCCGTGGGTCTTCGCATGCTCGCGTTGACGCCATTGAAGCTGCGCTGCCTCCACGCATCGCGGGAGGCGACTCGAGCGTTGGTCATGGTTCCGGATTTTCCGCGCCATCCATTTCCATTGGATCCATGGCCGTCGTGGAAGTGATGGACGTGATCGTGGAATCGACGGAAGGGCTGAAACGCGAAGAACGTGTACGGATAGTAGGAGTAGGGGTAGTACGAGTTGAAGTAAGGGTAGCAGTCGTAACCCCACTGAGAGCCGCAGCGGCCGTCACCATAGGCGTCCGAGTACGCGTAGCTGTCGGGAAACGCGTAGCTGCCCGGATCGTTGCCGGCATATTCACTGGAATAGCCGCCGTCATAGGGGATGCTCTCGCCCTGAGGGTACGAATCGTTCGGGCGCGGGGGAGCGGCCTGCGGTTCATCCTCGGAGGCGGAAGGAGCACCTTCCTGCGGCACGCGGCTGGAAACTCGCACGTCGATCGCGGTCATGTAGCTGACGACCCGTTCGCTCAGGCCGGAATCGCGCAGGTATTGGAGATCCGGATCGCTCACTTCGGGGGGAAGCTCCCGCCGGTGCGCTTTCGCGTAGGCGAGAAGCTCCACGTCCGACGAGCCAGCCCTGCTCATCTGGACGAGCTCCTCCAGAAGCGAAGCCCGCTTGCCAGCATAAGTGGCCGGGCTCGTTTGACTTGCGAGCAGGATTCCGCCGCTTGCAAGGAAGAAAACGAAGGCGAGGGTAGGTTTCATGGTCCCCCCAGCGAAAGCCTACATGCGAAGTATACGTCTCGAATCGAATGCGGCGTCTAGGGTCGAGACGGAACCCTTCCCGGTCGATTCCGTATTCAATCCTCAGCAATGGACTCGACCAAGAAGCTTGCCCGCCGCGCCGGGCTTCTCTACTTCCTGTTCAGCCTATTCGGGCCGTTCGCGCTCCTCTATGTCCCGAGCAAGATCTTCGTGAAGGGGGACGCGGCGGCGACCGCCGACCGCATTCGCAGCTCCGAGACCCTCCTTCGCATCGGGATCGGAACCGAGCTGATCGGCTTTGCCGGCTTCATTTTCGTCGCGCTCGCGCTCTATCGTCTGTTCAAGCCGGTGAGCGAAGGACACGCCCTGGCGACGATGGTTCTGGGCATCGTCTCAGCCCCGATCTCCTTCGTCTGCATCCTCGCTGAGATCGCCGCGCTCGATTTCGCCGGGAGCGGCGGAGGGGGTCAATTCCTTTCCGGGTTCAACGGGCCCCAGCGCGACGCCCTGGCATACATGTCTCTCCGTCTGCACGGCCAGGGATTCCTCGTCGCGGGGATCTTCTGGGGACTCTGGCTCTTTCCGTTCGGCATCTGCGTGATCCGATCGGGATTCATCCCGCGCATCCTGGGCATCCTTCTGATCATCGCGGGCGCGGGCTACGTCGCGAGCACGTTTGCCTACCTGGTCTTGCCGCAGTATGCGAATGCTGTCGGACGGATTACGGAGATTACGAACATCGGGGAGCTGCCGATCATCTTCTGGCTCTTGATCTGGGGCGCCCGGCCCCAGCGCGCGATCGCCCGAGTCGCCTAACTGCCATTTCTCAAGACGTGTTTCACGTAGATTGAGTCGGGCCTTCGGGGTCCTGCCGCCGTCCGCGCGCACGCGAGGCCTTCGTCCGCCTCTGGCCCTCGCGATGCTGCTTCTAGTCTCTCCGAGCTCTGACGGCGCGACCGGCTCCCGGAGGAGCCGTGAGTGAAGGAGCATGTGAGAGAAGAGCTTTCGTCCGTAAAAGGCTGCGACGGAACGACAAGCGAGGGCCCGGTTCTGACTCTCGGAGGCCTGGCCCGAGCGAGGCGACGAGGGAGCCGGTCGCGGCACCGGGCGGTTCGAGTCGGAGCGACTGCTTGAAAAATGATGCCTGGACCGTCTCGCTTCGATCGCGGAGCGGCGGCGGGAGACTGTGGGAGACTCTCTCAGCTTGCCGGCTTCGCCGGGGGATAGAGCCTCTCGAACTCAGGGTCGCCATGGAGGACCGCGAGGTCGGGATCGCGCCGCGTCCAGTCGGCGTCCTTGTAGCCGGCATCCCACGCCTTGCGTAGCGCCTCGAGCGAGTCGGCGCGGCGGTTGAGATTGGCAAACGTGCAGGCGGCGTTGTAAAGCACGGTCGCTTCGTTCGGCCGCAGCGTCATCGCGAGCTGGGTCTCTCGGATCGCGTCTTCGGCGCGCTGATTCTGCGCGTACATGCCTCCGAGCAGGATCCGCGCGCGCGCGTCCTCAGGCACTTCGCGCAGGTGATTTTCCAGAGCCTGAATGAGGCGCAGCCGGACGTTCCTCTCGGCGTCTTCCCGTTCGAGCGCTCCGAGCGAGTTCATGATGGGGATGTAGACGTTGTAGTCGGTCCCCGCCGCCTCGATCGCTTCCTCGGTGAGCGAGGCCACCTCGTCCAACTTGCCGGAGGCGAAAAGCGCGCGCAGCAGGAGGTAATACGCCCCCTCGCAATCGCGTTTGCGCGAGATCGCGGCCCGCGTGAGCCGGACGGCGTCGTCGTACCGGCCGCTGGCATAGAGGATCCATCCCTGGGAGATGAGGACCTCGGGGATGTCGGGCGCGAGCGCCACCGCGCGCAGTGAAGCCGACTGGGCGCGCTCCATGTAAGTTCCACCGGGGCCCGACCAGTACTGAGCGTGCGCGCAACCGTTGGCAATCGCCGCCCATGCGAGAGCGAAGTTGGGATCGAGCGTGACCGCGTTCTCGAACATCTGGAGGGCGAACTCCATGTCACGGGTCGTGCGCCGCCGCGCGTAGCTGCGGCCCCGCAGGTAGAGGTCGTACGCCTGGAGGTTCTCGGTCGGTTTCGCGGCGAGCTCGGCCTGTTCCTGGGGAGTGACCTTGATGCGAAGCGCCTCCGCGATCTTGTGCGCGATCTCGTCCTGCACCGCGAAGATGTCGGACATCTCGCGGTCGTAACGCTCCGACCAGACGGGGAATCCCGTCGCCGCGTCCACGAGCTGCGCGTTGATCCGCAGCCGGTTCCCGGCCCGGCGCAGGCTTCCCTCCAGAGCGAAATCGGCCCGCAGGCGCCGGCAGACGTCCGCCGCGGTCGCCTTCTGGTCGCGGAAGGCGAGCACCGTGGTGCGCGGGAAAACGTTCAGGCCGTTGATCTTCGAGAGATCCGTCAGGATGTCTTCCGTGATGCCGTCCCGCAGGTACTCGTCCTCCTTCACTCCCGAGAGATTCTCGAAGTAGAGGACGGCGATCGAGCGCTCCCGCCGGC
>DATDNV010000241.1:0-4535 GCA_036518075.1 Thermoanaerobaculia bacterium | reverse complement strand
GCCAAGCTATCGCGCCTGTGCGTTCAGCACGTTGGTCGGGGGAACGGTCGTCGCGGGGATTCCCTCGATCTTGATGTTTTTCCACTCGAGGTTGTCGGCGATGGACAGGTGGTACGCCGCGATCGCCTTGCGATAGCCGGCGAGCGCCTGAAGCTCCGTCGTCCTCGCGGCCGAGAGGTCGCGCTGGACCTGATTCACCTGGAACGTCGTCGACATCCCATTGTCGAATTTCTTCTTCTCCGCGTCGAGGTTCTTCTCGGCCAGCTCACGCCCCTTCGAGGCGGCGACGATCGAGCGCCAGGCGGTGTCGATCGCGCGGGCGGCGGACCGCACGTCGACGATCACGTTCTGCTCCGCGGTGATGAGACCTGCTCGGTCCGAATCCATGGTGTATCTCGCGGCGTCCCGCTGGCCTCGGGCGGCGCGATCCAGGATCGGAAACGTAAAGTTCAAACCCACGGACCAGTTCTTGAAGCTTCCATTGCGAACCTGAGAGAACGCGTCGCTGAAGTTCCCCGTCCCGATGATGTTCCCCGTGTTGGGATCGATGACCGTGCCGGCCAGACCGATGTTTCCGTAGCTTCCCACGAGGTTGAGCCCCGGCAGCACCTGGTTCTTGTAGTAGTCGTACCGGATCCGGTCGGAGTCGACCAGGTACGCCTGCTTGAGCACCTCGGGGCGCTTGTCCAGGGCCGTCTGAGTTCCGGCCGCGAGATCGATCTGGTCGGGTTGCCCGACGCGCACCTGGTCGGTCGGGACGATCGGCGTGTCCCATTTCCCAGGCTCGAAGTTCATCAGCCGCTTCAGTCGATCCTGGGCGTCCCCGACGAGGCCCTCGGCCGTGATGATGTCCTGCTCCGCCTGCGCGACGCCCACTTCGGTCTGCGTGATGTCGATCGGCGCGAGCGATCCGACGTCGATCTTGATCTGCGTGATGCGATTGAGCTCCTGCGCGATCTTCAGCGACTCGTGCTTCACGTCGAGATTCTGCAGCGCGTACACCAGATCCCAGTAGGCCTGCTCGACCGAGTTGACTCCGGTCTGCACCGTCTTGACGTAATCGAGATAGGCCGAATCACGCGTGTTCTTCGCGATGTAGATCAGCCACTTCGTCGGCGTCTCCCCGAATCCTTTCAGAAGAGGCTGGTTGATTCGAAACGTCGCGCCGGCGGAATAGGCGGGGTTGACGACGGCGAAGGAAGAGTTGGTCGATGTTCGGTTCGCGTCGAACCCGATCGAGACGGTACCGCCGATCGGCAGGAGCTGAGAGATCTGTCCCGGGATGTCGGTCGTATCGACCCTCGTGACCGCGGCGCCCGCGAGTTGGGAGCTCGAAGGCGTCTCCGTGTGCGATCGCAAAGGGCTGATCGAGAGGAACGGGTCGAAAATTCCGTAGTTGGAGAACAGGAGGTAGTCGCTCGACGCGGCGAGGTTCACGGCGACGTTCAGGTCTTCATTGTTCGCAACCGACAGACCGATCGCCTCGTCGAGGGAAAGACGGATTCCTTCCGTCGTCGCCGGAGGAAGCGGACGAGGAACGCGCTGTCCGGGTTGAGCCGGCACGACCTGCGGAGTCTGGCCGGCCGCCGCCAGCGCCCACAAACCCACCGCCACTGCGAGCCCGCGAGCCGCGGCCCGGGCAAACCTCTTCATTCGTTTACTCCTTACGTCAACCCTTCTACGCAGCCGGAAGCCAAAATGTTTCGCAACTTCGGTCGGGAGAATACAAGAATTAACCCTGTCTGATAAGTGATTTGTCGCCGGCCCGAGTCTAGCTCGGAGTGACGCGCCGACTTCTAGAGGCGCGCTTCCAGCTCCCCCGGAAAGAAGCATGCCGCGCGATGCGCGTGGGAGGTCGAAGAGGCGACGAGTGGAGGCGCCTCCTGAGAACATCGAGGGCGCGCGATCGGACAGCGAGCGGCAAACGAGCACCCGGCGCTCGGCAACCCGCCGGGCTCGGGGGATTCCTGGAGGGGAACGATGCGGGTGCGGCGCTCGGGAAGTGCGGCGCCGGGAACGGCGGAGAGAAGGATCGCCGTGTAGGGATGGAGCGGCCGGGAGGTCACGATGTTTGCCGGCCCCTCCTCGACGATGCGACCGCGGTACATGACGGCGATCGCTCCCGCGATCGCCCGAACGAGAAGGAGATCATGCGAGATGAAGATCATCGAGAGGCCGTTCCGCTCCCGAAGCTCCAAAAGGAGGTTCACGATCTGTCCGGCGACCGAGACGTCGAGAGCAGACGTGGGCTCGTCGCAGATGAGGAGCTTCGGTCGGGTGGTCAGGGCGCGCGCGATCGCGATCCGTTGACGCTGCCCACCGGAGAACTCCCGAGGAAACCGGTCCGCGGCCGCGCCGTCCAGCCCCACTCCCGCGAGCGCGTCGGCCACTCGCGCGCGGAGCTCGTTGCGGGGTGCCAGACGCTGGGCGCGCAACGGCTCCGCGATCTGATCGCCGACGGTCATGCGCGGATTGAGCGACGTGTTCGGATCCTGGAAGACCATCTGCATGTCCCGGCGCCGGCGGCGGAGCGTTCCGCCGGACAGAGCCAGCCAGTCCTCCCCGTCGAATCGAATCGATCCCTCGTCGGGCGCCTCCAGGCGCAGGAGCAGACGCGCGGTCGTCGTCTTGCCGCTTCCGGATTCGCCGACGAGCCCCAGAGTCTGGCCTCGGAGAACGGAGAAGGAGATTCCCTCGACTGCCGACGCGACGAGCCCCGGCTTCGCGTCGTAGGCCCGGGCCGGATACCTCTTGACCAGGCCTTGGACGTCGAGGAGTCCGCCCTCATCCGGAAGATCGCGGCCGCGGGATTCGACGGGTTGCACTCGCATCACGGGTTCCGAGGGGCGGACTCACCGGCTGCCTCGTAGAGAAAGCAGCGAGCTCGCCCGGAGTCGACCGACAGAAGAACGGGCTCCTCCTGGTCGCATCGAGAAAACCGCTCCGGACACCGCGGCGCGAAGGCGCAGCTCCCCGGCTCGCGGCAGGCCAGATCCGGCACCGCTCCCGCAATCGCCGGGAACCTCTCGCCCGGAGCGGCCGACCGGGGGCGAGCCGCCGACGCGACGAGGCCTCGGGTATAAGGATGCCGAGCCCCACGAAACAGGGACGAGGTCGTCCCTTCCTCGACGACTCGTCCGGCGTAGAGCACGAGAGCGCGATCGGTCGCGCGGGCCACCGCCGCAAGATCGTGGCTGATCAGAATCAACGACAATCCGCGCTGGCGGCGCAGGTTCTCGAGAAGCTCCAGGACCTCAGCCGCGATCGTCGCGTCGAGCGAGGACGTTGGCTCGTCGGCGATCAGGACCTTCGGGTTCGCCGCGAGAGCGATGGCGAGGCATGCGCGCTGCCGCTCGCCGCCCGACAGGCGATGCCCATATTCGGATTGCGCGCGCTCGGCATCGGAGAAGGAGACCTCGCGGAGAAGATCCCGCGCCGTCCTCCGCGCTTCGTCCGCCGGGCCCGGACGGTGAGCGCGGATCGCTTCGACGATCTGATCTCCTACGGTGCGCACCGGATCGAGGGCCGAACCAGGCTCCTGAAAGACGAGAGAGAGCGCGCCGCCGCGCAGCCGGCACCACTCGCGGTCGGAACGGCCGCGAAGGGAGACACCCTCGAGCGTGATGTCACCCGAGACGCGCGCCCCCTCGGGAGGGAGGTCGAGCAGGGCGCGCGCGAGCAGCGTCTTGCCGCAGCCGCTTTCCCCGATGATGGCCAGCGACTCTCCGGCGGCGAGGTCGAAATCGACACCGTCGACCGCCGGATAGAACTCGCCGCCGATGGGAAGCTCGACCGTCAAGCCGCGGACCGACAGGAGGCTAGAAGATGGCGACTGAGTCATGAGTGACGAGTGACCAATGACAAGTGACAAGCGCGGGGTCCAAACTCGTCACTTGTCACTCCTCACTTGTCACTAGCCTTTTTTCACTGCCTCGATCTCCTTCACACGGCTCACCACGTCCCGGTAATTGGTGTTGAGGCCGTAGACTTCGAGGAACGTACGATAGGCCTGTTCCGTGTCTCCGATCGACTGAAACACGCAGCCCAGATCGTAGAGCAGCCCCACCGTCTCGTTCTCCTTGATGTTCGGAGTCTCCAGACCCTTTCGGTACCATTTCACCGCCAGGGGCGGCATCCCCTTCTCGAGGAAGCAGAGGCCGAGCATGCTGCAGCATTCGACGACGCGTGCGGGATCCTTGCTCGCGAGCTGAAACTCGCCGATCGCTTCGTCGATCAAGCCCATCTCCTTGTAGGCGATTCCGAGGTTGAAGTGCGTCTCGTAGTCCTCGGCCGAGAGCTGCTGTTCGACCCCCTTCTTGAATTCCCGAAAGATCTCTTCCAGCGAGGCCTCGCCTTCGGGTCCCGCCATCGCGGGAGCCGGCAGAGGCTGCGCCTCGTCGGACAGCTCGCGCTCGAGCTCTTCGGCGAGATTGAAGAACTGCTGCTCGTCGGCAAAGAGGCTCTGGTCGTCGACCACGGGGGCCGGCGGCGCAGCGGCCGGTGCGGGAGGCGGCGCTTCGCCCGCCTTCTGCATC
>DATDNV010000240.1:0-2466 GCA_036518075.1 Thermoanaerobaculia bacterium | reverse complement strand
CCAGAGATTCGCCGCGATCGCCGTTCCGGCGACCAGAGCCAAGAGGAACGAGGGCGCAAGCCGGACGCTCCATCGTTTCACGAAGGCCCATGCGCCGGGAGTGGGCGCCGGCGGAGCAGAGATCTCGCGAACGAGGTATCGGTGGCCGATCACGAACGCGGCGATGAAGTAGGGAAACGCGAGCAGGTGAGGGTGGAGATCCGCCTGAAAGAAGGTGAAAAAAGGAAATTCGTTGATCGTGTCTCCGGCGCCGATGACGCGCGAAGCGTGGAAGTAGTCGAATCCATTGCCGAGAAAATAGTTCCACCCATCCAGCGCGCCGGCGAGGTTTCCGGCGAAGACCGCGCCGAATCCGGCCGCAAGACCGGCGGCGAGCCGCCCGTCGGCAAGCCGTATCCCGAGCGCGGCCGCCGCCACGAAGGAATAACCGGCAAAGCTCGCGAGCGCGAGATTGTAGGTTACGAAGGTGGTCACTCCCGAAAGTTTCGTCGCGGCCGCCGCCAGCACGTATCCCCAGTAGTAGTAGTTGATCGTTTTTCCCGACATCCACGGATCGAGCGGTGGCATGTGGGTGTTGTGCGCGAGGGAGTTCAGGAACGCCAGGTCCATGAACTTTTCCTGGCCCAGAATCTCGGGAACGGCGGCTCGGATGACGAGGAAAACGGCCGCCGAAGCCCAGAAGAGAAGGGCCGCCTGATTCTCTTCCGCTCCCCAGAACGGACCGGGCGCTTCGAGGGATTTCCGTTTCCGGTGAAGGGCATAGCCGCAGATGCCGACGATGAGGAACGCGAGCATCAGAACGCCGCGCTCGAAGGGCAGGCCCAGGAGAGTCGCCCCCCAGGCGACGTAGGTGACGAGTGCGAGTCCGACCGGTCTGGAGAGAAGCGCCGCGTCCCGACGATTGCCGAAGAACGCCCGGAGAAACGGGAGCGCCGCGACACCCAGGAGCTCCAGGGTCGCGGCCCAGGACAGGATGTCGCGCAGCACTGGAAGAAGTGTAAGGGACTAGCTCTCAGCTGTCAGCTATCAGCTCTCAGCCAGACGGTTGTGGTGAGCTGAGCGGAAACTCTCTCAGGGGCAAGCCAGCGGTCGCCGCGGACTCGGCACGATCCTTGTACACTCCAAGGCCGCTCTCGGACTGAAAGCTGAGAGCTGAAAGCTTAGGCATGGGTCTGAAGGAATATCACCGCAAGCGTCGCTTCAACGTGACGCCGGAGCCGGCGGGTGAGGAGAAGCCCCGCGCGAAGCGTCCGAAGAAACTGGCCTACGTGATTCAGAAGCATCGCGCGACTGCGCTTCACTATGACTTTCGGCTGGAGTGGAACGGCGTCCTGCTCTCCTGGGCGGTGCCGAAGGGTCCCTCGCTCGATCCATCGGTCAAACGGATGGCGATGCCGACGGAAGATCACCCGCTCGAATACGCGAAGTTCGAGGGGATCATCCCGGCGGGGGAGTACGGCGGCGGGACGGTCATGATCTGGGACAACGGCACCTGGGAGCCGGAGGTCCCTGACGTCGACACGTCCCTGAAGAAAGGCGACTTGAAGTTTCGACTGCATGGACAGAAGCTCGAAGGCTCCTGGGTCCTGGTGCGCTTGCGGCCGCGAGGCGGGGAATCGCGCGCGGGGTGGCTTCTGATCAAGCACCGAGACGAGTACGCATCCACCGACGACATCGCGGAGAAGGAGCCGCGCTCAGTCGTCTCCTCGCGACTGCTCTTCGAGATCGCTCGCGACGACGGCGGAGACATCGAGAAAGCGGCGACCGGCGATCCTCCTTCCCTTTTGCGCGCCATGCTCGAGAATCCAAAGCTCATCAAGCCGGCGAGGAAAGGAAAGAAGCGGGTGTGGCATTCGAACCGGTGATGGAGGGTTCAAAGTCCAAAGTCGAAGAACTTGATCGAAGCTGGCGTCCCTCGCAACCTTGGACCTTGGACCTGGACCTTGGACTTGAACCCCTGTGAGATCCCGCATTCCCTTCCGCATCAGCCCGATGCTCGCCACGCTGGTTGACGAGCCGTTTCACCTTCCGGGCTGGGTCTACGAGGAGAAATACGACGGCTATCGGATCCTTGCCTACAAGGAGGGGAGCAGGGTGACTCTCCTGTCGCGCAACGGCAAGGATCGCACGGAGAGCTTCGCCGATGTCGCCATGGCCGTCGGGACGTTGCCCGACCGGACGCTTTTGCTCGACGGCGAGGTGGTGGCGTTCGACAAGAAGCTCATCTCCCGGTTTCAACTTCTCCAGCAGGGAGAGGTTCCGACCGTTTACGCGGTGTTCGATTGCCTCTACCGCGGGGGCCGCGACCTGCGGCGCGAGGAGCTGTCGGCGCGCCGGAAAGCGCTTGAGGAGGCGATCGGCGAGACCGATCGCCTGTTCCCGTCCCGCCGGCTCGCCGACGAAGGTCTCGCCGCCTTTCGCGTCGCGAAGAAGAAGGGGTACGAAGGGCTGGTCGCCAAAGACTCC
>DATDNV010000239.1:0-4278 GCA_036518075.1 Thermoanaerobaculia bacterium | reverse complement strand
AGTGCCCTGGAGAAGCTCGGTCTTGGACGGCATGCGCTCTCTCCTAGAATGTCTACAGGAGTCTCCCGCGGTGCCGGCGGGGTGTCAACCCCTCCTCTAGACATTCGACAGGGGATACGAGCCCGCCGAGAGAAGGTTTCGGCCTTTTTCCGGAGAGGCAGCCTCGTATGATCTCGATGATGGAGAGAAGATTCCTCTTCGACGGGCCGCCCGATTCGGCCAACATCGTCGTTCTCGCGCACGGGGCGGGAGGACCGATGGACTCCGCGTTTCTGAACCGGGTGGCAGCCGGCCTGGCCGAACGCGGCTGCCGTGTCGCGCGCTTCGAGTTTCCCTACATGCGCGCGCGGCGTGAAGGCGGCCGCCGAGGGGCTCCCGACCGCCCGCAGGTTCTTCAGGACAGTTGGAGAGAGGTCGTGGCGAGCCTGGGAGGAGGCCTTCGACTCGTGATCGGAGGCAAGTCGCTCGGCGGCCGCATCGCGAGCATGGTTGCGGACGAGGTCGGCGCGCGCGGGCTCGTTTGTCTGGGATATCCGTTTCACCCGCCGGGCAAGCCGGACCAGCTCCGAACCAAGCATCTGGAGAACCTCCAGACACCGGCCCTCTTCCTTCAGGGGACGCGGGATCCGTTCGGCACAGTGGAAGAGGTTCCGGCCTACTCACTCTCTTCTCGGATTCAACTTCACTGGATCGAGGCAGGCGACCACTCGTACAAGCCTCCGGCGCGTTCGGGCCGCACGGAAGGCGGAAACATCGCCGAGGCCATCGCGGCCGCAGCCGACTTCGTGGGGAATCTTCCTCCCGGCCCGCCGCGTACATAGGGCATGAAGAAAACGACAACCACCGCCGAGCCCGCGGTCACGAAAACGGACGAGGAGTGGCGGCGGATCCTGACGCCCCAGCAGTACCACGTTCTTCGTGAAAAAGGGACGGAACGCGCATTCACCGGCGAATACGCCGCGACCAAGGACAAGGGAACCTACTCGTGCGCCGGCTGCGGCAATCCGCTCTTCGATTCCGATACCAAGTTCGAGTCGGGCACCGGCTGGCCGAGCTTCTGGCAGCCGTTGTCGGATGAGAGCGTCGCCACCGAAACGGATCGCAGCTTCTTCCTGACGCGCACCGAAGTGAACTGCAAGCGCTGCGGGGGCCACCTGGGCCATGTCTTCGACGACGGCCCCCAGCCGACCGGCCAGCGCTACTGCATGAATTCCGCGGCGCTCAAGCTCGAAAAAAACAGGTAACCGCGACGCTTTGAGGGGCGGGTCGCGCGTCCGAGCTCGCCCTCGCTCTTCTTTAGGCCGGTTCGATGTAGTTTCATCACCCGATGAATCAGTTCATCGGCCTGACGGCCCTGGTCGTGCGCGACTACGACGAGGCGCTGGCGTTCTACGTCGGAAAGCTGGGGTTCACGCTCATCGAGGACCTCGACGTCCCGGAGCAAGAAAAGCGTTGGGTCGTGGTCGCGCCGCCCGGTTCGCGCGACACGAGGCTTCTTCTCGCGCGAGCGGTCGGCCCGGAGCAAGGCTCTCGAATCGGAAATCAGACCGGAGGGCGGGTCTTCCTGTTTCTCTACACCGATGACTTCTGGCGCGACTATCGCTCGTTCCAGGGCAAGGGCGTGGTCTTCGTTCGCGACCCGAAAGAAGAGGCCTACGGCACGGTCGCCGTCTTCCGGGATCTCTATGGGAACCTCTGGGATCTCGTGCAGCCTCGAGCGCGCGGCTCCGCATGAAGCTCGCAGCGCGGATCCTCGGGGTCTTCGTCGCCGTCGTCGGACTCCTCGGTGTGGTTGCGCCGGATCGCCTGCAGGCGATTTCGCGATACACGCTCACCCCACTGGGGTTGACCGCCGTGGGCACCTTCCGGATCGTTTTCGGCATCGTTCTCGTCCTCGCGGCGAGGGGCTCGCGAGGACCGACGTGGCTGCGGTTCGTCGGGTTCGTCGCGGTGGTCGCGGGAGTCGTGACGCTTTTCTTGGACGTCGATCGCGCCCGTGCGATTCTCGAGTGGTGGTCGAATCAGGGACCCGCTCTCATGCGGTTGTGGCCCGGCCTCGCTCTGGTGCTCGGATTCTCCGTCGCCAGTGCGGCCGCTCCCGCGTACCGGCCCGTTCGGCGGCGTTGATCGAGGTTGCAGCCGGCCCCCAATTGGATAACTTTAGGTCGTGAAGATCGCAACCTGGAACGTCAACGGCATCCGCGCACGCGCGGGCGAGCTCGCGCGGTGGATCGAAACCGATCGGCCCGACATCCTGTGCCTGCAGGAGCTGAAGGCGTCGAACGACCAGGTCCCGACGATCCTTTGCGAGCTCGAGGGCTATTGGTGTTACTGGCATGGCGCCAGGGCTTACTCCGGCGTCGGCCTGCATGTCCGCAAGGAGATCTCACCTGAGAGGCCGGAATTCTTCCATCCCGACTTCGATCATGAAAATCGCATCGTCGCCGCGCGGCTGCCGGGACTGACGGTCGCCTCTGTCTACGTTCCCAACGGCGGCAAGGACTTCCCCGCGAAGATGCGTTTTCTCGAAGCGCTGGAAAAATTCGCGCCAGAGAGCCGAGCCGCTGGGAATGCCCTCGTCGTCTGCGGAGACTTGAACGTCGCGCGCACGGACCGGGACGTGCATCCGAAGGAGCGCAAGCCGGGCGCCATCGGCCAGCGTCCGGAGGAGCGCGAGCTCCTGGAGAAAATCCTCGGCCAGGGTCTCGTCGACGTCGGCCGCGCGCTCGATCCGGAGAACGAGGGACTCTTCACCTGGTGGGCGCCGTGGCGCAATCTCCGGCAGCGAAACATCGGATGGAGGCTCGACTACGTGCTCGCGAGCGAGGCCCTCGCCGGGGCCGCGAGCTCCTGTCCCGTGCTCAAGGACGTGGGCACGAGCGATCACGCACCCGTCGTCGCGACGTTCCAGACCGCTCCATGAAGAAGTCTTTCCCCGCCTGGATCTTCTTGCTCGCGGCGGCGCTGGCGGCGGTTGTGTCGAGCTGCCAGATGCCCCGGCCCTCGGCTCCTCCGACATTCCAGCCCCCGGCCCATCCCGTCCTGCTCGACGGGGTCCTGGGCGGCGCTCCGTACCGCGTGCGCGTCCCGAGCAACTGGAACGGGACTCTTCTCCTGTACGCGCACGGATATCAGAAGCGAGCCCGACATTCCGGCGAGACGGAAATGCGAGATCCGGCGGATGCACCGGGCCCGCTCGAGAGTCCGGTCCTGCCCGACATGGAGCCGGTCCTTCTGGAGCGCGGCTTCGGGCTCGCCGGCTCTGCGTTTCGCGCGAACGGTTGGGATGTGCGCGAGGCAATCGAGGACATGCTCGCTCTGCGCGAGTTCTTCATCCAGCAGGTGGGCCGACCGAAACGGACGATCCTCTGGGGGCTCTCGCTGGGAGCGATGATCGCCGCCCGCAGCATCGAGGAGACCCCGCGCGTCTACGACGGCGCGATCTGCGGCTGCATGCCAGGGGCGGGCGCCACGCGGAGCTGGGACAAAGTGCTCGATCTCTCGCTCGCCTATGACGCCGCACTGGGCTGGCCGAAGAGCTGGGGAACCGTTCGCCTGGTCGCTCCGGACGTGGACTACGGGAAGGACGTGGCACCGGAGATCGGCCGTCAGCTCAAGGAGAAGGACTGGCTCGCGCGATTCGAGTTCGTGCGCGCTTCGTTGGGCGCCGGCCCGGAAGATTTCTACAAGGTCCCGGCAGGGAGTCCCGCGCTGCTCGCGCTGATGTTCTTCGCGACCGAGGCGAGGGCGGAGCTGCAGACGAGAGCCGGAGGCCCTGTCGGCGAGAATCTCGGACGCCGGTACCAACCTTCCGCGGAGGTCTGGACCTATCTGGGCTCGCTCGGCGCGAAGAGCGAGTGGCTGGATTGGATGAACGCGAGGGCCGACATGGCTCCCGACGAGAAGGTCCGCGCTTACCTGGCTCGCAATGCCGACTTCAGCGGCCGCGTCCAAGTTCCCGTCCTCTCGATCCACACGACCGTCGACGGCCTGGTCTCTCCCGCGCACGACTCGGCGTACCGCGAAACCCTGAAGAGCGCCGGACGCGACGCGCTTCTCGTTCAGGCCTTCACGAACGGCGTCGGCCACTGCTTGTTTACCGAAGCGCAGTTCCTCGATGCGGTGGTCGCCATGGAGTCCTGGCTCGAGAGCGGAACGCCTCCGGCGTCGGATGCGTTTCCGGCGGGGGACGGGTTCGTGCCTGGTTTTCGGCCTCCTCCCTGGCAGCCCTAGCCGGCGAAGCGCACGATAAGATCCGACCGCGTTCGCTAGAGGAGA
>DATDNV010000238.1:0-7861 GCA_036518075.1 Thermoanaerobaculia bacterium | reverse complement strand
CTCCTTCCCCACTTCGCGCGGGGTCGCTACCCTCCGGCGGCCCCG
The DNA here is from genome assembly GCA_036518075.1 of Thermoanaerobaculia bacterium. Taxonomy (GTDB): domain Bacteria; phylum Acidobacteriota; class Thermoanaerobaculia; order UBA5066; family Gp7-AA6; genus DATDNV01. The sequence goes on along the minus strand of DATDNV010000238.1, from coordinate 7,816 downwards.
CGCGAAACTTATTTGGAATGGCGTCGTCTCACCGGGATGGACGGAGAATGTTCGCGATGGGGGATCGATTCGAGAAGAGATCGGCGCGCGTCGCCGCCGTCGTCCTCGCCGCCCTGGCTGCGATCTCTTCGGGAATTGGATTGGCCGACTCCTCGGGCCAATCCCCCGTCCGGAACTACAAGTTCGTCAACGGCCGCTGGTTCGATGGACGAGATTTTCACCGCAAGGTCTTCTACTCGGTCGGGGGCGTCTTTGCCGAGCGGGCGCCGGACCGAATCGATGAGACCGTCGACTTGAAGGACGGGTTCGTCGTTCCGCCTTTTGCCGACGCCCACAACCACGCGATCGCGGGTCCGAACAACATCGACAAGATTCTCAAGCACTATCTGACGGACGGCATCTTCTACGCCAAGAACCCCGCGAGCATCCGCCGAGACACGCTCCAGATCGCCGACAAGATCAACCGGCCGGACAGCGTCGACGTCGTGTTCGCCAACGCCGGCATCACGGCCACCGGCGGCCATCCCGTCAAGCTGTACGAGCAGTACCTGAACAAAGTCAAGAAGCCCGGCCCGGACGGCACCTTCGAAAACATCGCCTACGTGATCATCGACAATCCGCAAGACCTCGCGAAGAAGTGGCCGGCGATCCTCGCGGACCATCCGGATTTCATCAAGGGGCATCTCCTCTATTCGGAGGAGTTCGAAAAGCGCCGCGCCGACCCGGCCTATTACGGCGATAAGGGCCTGGACCCGAAGGTGCTCCCTCTCCTCGTCGCGAAGGCGCACGAGTCCGGGCTTCGCGTCTCGTGCCACATCGAGACCGCCCAGGACTTTCGCAACGCGCTCGCGGCCGGTGTCGACGAGATCAACCACATGCCGGGCTACTTTCCCGACCTCAAGCATCCCGATTGGTTTCCGATCACGAAGGAGGATGCCGAAGCGGCGGCGCGCAAAGGCGTCGTGATCGTCACCACGACCTACGTCGTCGTCGATGAGGTCAAGAAGCCGGACGAAGTCGCAAGAATGCGCGCGATTCAGGCCGCAAACCTGAAGCTTCTTCGCGATGCCGGTGTCTCGATTGCGATCGGCCCGGACGTGTACACCGTCACCGCCCTCGACGAAGCCATGAATCTCGAATCGCTGAAGGTGTTCGACAACCGAACGCTCCTGAAGATGTGGTGCGAAACGAGCGCCGCCACCATTTTTCCCAAGCGAAAGATCGGACATCTGGCCGATGGCGACGAGGCGAGCTTTCTCGTCCTGGGAGGAAACCCGCTCGAACGCTTCGAGAACGTCCGAGACATCCGGATGCGCTTCAAGCAGGGCGGCTTTCTCTCGGTCTCGCCTTGAGCTGTTATATCAAATCTGATATATCTTCGATGGCCCTCAGCGCGCGAGCCGGCGGAGATTCTCGGACGCGGCGCGGCTCGCGACGACGACGCTGCCGTCTTTCAGAGTCACTGCGAGGCGCCGGTCGTCATACGGACGCAGGTGCTCGACCGCGTCCAGGTTGACGATGTGGGAACGATGCACCTGGCGGAACTGAGAGGAATCGAGCCGCGCCGCGAGCTCCGCGAGCGAGACCCGTAGCAGAAACACTCCTTCGGCGGCATGCACCTCGGCGTAGTCGCCCTGCGCCTGGATCCGGCGAATCCCGCCGACCGGGATCGGGACGATGCGGTCGCCATGACGGGCGAAGAGACGCGGAAGCGGGCCCGAGACCAGAGAGCTGCGCACGCGGTCCGCAGCCGTGACTCCGGGCTGCGACAGTCGCGCGCGAACACGTTCCGTCGCGGCCGCGAGACGCTCCCGTCCGAACGGCTTGACCAGATAGTCGAGCGCTCCGATCTCGAACGCGGCCACCGCGTATCGGTCGTACGCGGTCGTAAAGACGATCTCGGCCGGGTGCTGAATCTGTCGGGCCACCTCGAGACCGGAAAGCTCCGGAAGACGCACGTCGATAAAGAGAAGCTCGGGCTTGTGCTCGTCCGCGAGCGCGAGAGCCGAGCGGCCGTCCGCGGCCTCGGCGACGACGTCGATCCAGGGTGCGTCCCCGAGGTAGTCACGGAGGTTCTCGCGAGCGGCAGGCTCGTCCTCCGCGATGAGAGCGCGCACTCGCCGCGCGCTCAAGCGGCCTCCGGCGAGATGCCGTCCGGAAGATCGACGCGGACGCGAAAGCCTCCCGCGGCGGGAGTCTCATAGGTCAGCCGCGCGCGCCCTCCATACAGAGCAGCGAGCCGCTCCTGGAGCAGACGCAGCCCCATCCGGGGACTCGCCGCCACGGCGGCCTCCGTCGTCCCGGGCCCGTCGTCACGAACGGCCAGGCAAAGCCATCCATCCGACCGGCGCGCCGAGATGTCCACTCGCCCTCCCGATGCTCGGGGCGCCACCGCATGAAGGATCGCGTTCTCGACGAGCGGCTGGAGCGCAAACGGAGGAATCGGAATTCGCAGCGCCTCGTCGTCCGCGGAGAGACTCACGCACAGGCGCTCCCCGAGGCGAATCCGCTCGAGATCGAGGTAACTCTGGACGAATTCCCACTCGCGTGAAAGCGGCACGAAGTCCGCTCCGCTCTGATGAACCCACTGTCCGAACTTCAGCAGATCTCCCAGCCGCTCGATCGCGTTCTCGGCGCGCGCCGGATCGCGCCGGACGAGGCCCACCAGCGCGTGGAGCGTGTTCAGGACGAAGTGCGGGTTGAGCTGCGAGCGAAGCAGCTGCAATTCTGCGCGCGCCCGCAGCACGTTCGCCTGCGACGCGCGTTCGTTTGCGTCACGGACCACCTCCGTGGCCTGCCAGGCATACGCGACTCCGGCGAGAACAAAGTGGATGAGCGTATTGACGAACGTCTGCCAGGCGATGATCTCCCCCTTGGGCAATTTGGCGGTCCCATTGAAGATGCGCGAGTCGAGGGCGGCCAGGCTGAGCCAGCCCATCGTCGCCAGGGCGGCGACCGCCGCCACGGCCACCGCCAGAATGGCGAGCCGCCTCCCTCTTTCCGCCGGCGCGAACGGTCCGCGCCGCGCGAGGGCGAGCGACAAGCGGCCCAGGATCGCGTTGGGAACAATCGCGGCGACCGTGTCGCGAAGGACGAGGGAAAAGGCCATGCCGCTCGAAACGAAAAGGGCCATGTAGACGCAGCCGAGGAGCAGCCAGAACCCGACGTAGGCGAGCCCGGGCGCTCGGGACGAACGCAGCCGATCGGTCGACGCGCTCATGGCTGAGACGGAATTCTCATGGCCGCCAGCCCCCGCTGGCAAGAGCGATGTGCGGAGCTCAGCGAACCGTCTCCGGCAACTTCTGGATCTGGGGAAGGAGAATGTCCTTCACATAGTGCCAATCCGGCGCGGCGGTGATCGCGCCCTGCGCGTAGGCGAGTGCCTGGCTCTTGTTCGGAGCCGCGGAATGCGACCAGATGTAGGCGAGATTCATGAGGTTTTCCGCGCCTCCCCAGGCCGGCACCCACGGAGACGACGCGGGTCGCGCCGTCGACTCGTTCCAGGCGGCGGCGAGTCCATGAGTGAGGGTCGCCGTCGCCCTGGCGAGGTCGCCGCCGTAGGGAGGCGGCGAGCCGAATTGCATGCCACCGATGAGCCACAGGGCACGCGGGTTTTCGGCGCCGTCCTTCTGCACGGACTGGAGCATCGGGACGAATTCCTTGCGGAGCGCCTGCTTCTTCACCTCGTCGCCTCCCGCGAGGTAGAGCAGCGACGCTCCGCAACCGACGATGCCGATTCTCGCTTCGATCCAGTTCGGGCGCAGATCGAGCGATTTGCGAAAGTGAGCGATGGCCTTCTCGAGATCGTCCGCGAGGTCGGACGGAGCCGGTGTCTCGTTGAAGCCGTTCAGGGCCCGCCGCCACCGGGCGAATCCCTTCCAGTACTCGCGGTACTCTCCGAACCCTCCGCCGTCCACCTCGTCCAGGATGGCGTCGAGCCGTTCCAACGCCGCCCGGTCGCCGCGATAATCGGCCGATTTCACTTCCGCCACGATCGCGGACATCCGATCGCCAGCGCACGGCGGCGCGGGCGGCGGCGCATCGATCGGCGTCAGAGCGAGAATCCAGGCAAAGAGAGTCATGACGATGACCTCCCGCGCTGCTTTTAAGAGAGCCGGACGAATCGGGGCATCGCGACTCGCCCCGAGGGGCGAATCGGGCGCTCGAGCAGGATCTGTCTGCGCCCAACGGCGGCCGACGCGGCCTCGCCGACGGTGCCCTGGCGATCTCTGCTAAGCTGGCTTTACGGCGTGATCTGACTGCAATGACGACCTTGTCGAGGTCGAGCCCGAGGCGGGGCGCTCTCCAAAGTGGCTTTGCGGTCATCATCGCATGCCTCCTGGCGCTGTCGGTGGCTCGGTTGCTCGCTCAGACCGCTCCCGTCCTCCTGAGTCCGCCGCCTTTTTGGTCGACCTCCGGCCCCGAGGGGGCGTACGTCAGCGATCTGATCATCGACCGGAATCAGACCTCTCACGTCTACATGTCCAGCCGATCCGGAGGTGTCTTCGGGAGCGTCGACGGCGGCGAATCGTGGAGACGAATTCGGGCTAGATCGCTGTACGAGGAAGTGGAAACGATCGCCCTCGAAAATTCCGAGAACGTTCTCTTCGCGGGAACAACGAACGGAATCTCCCGGAGTACCGATGGGGGCGAGACCTGGAGCGACCCGGTCGCGGGCGGACCCAATACGGTCATTTTGACATTGGCGACCGATCCTTCGCGCGACTGCACGCTCCTCGCCGGAGCAAACGCGGGAGTCTTTCGCACAACGAATTGCGGCTCGACCTGGACCAATGTTCTCCCTGCCACAGGCGTGATGGCGGTGGCATTCGACCCCTCGAATCCCAAGACCGTCTACTGCGGGACCGCAACCGGTGTTTACCGGAGTCTCAACGAAGGAGTGAATTGGACTTCGAGAAGTAGCGGTTTGTTCCCGGGTCAAATCCGAACGATGATCGTCGATCCGACGACCTCCGCCGTCTTCGCGGCGATGTACTTCAACCCGCTGATTTTCAAGAGCACCGACCAGGCGATGACCTGGAGCCAGGTCTACAGTGGCGACTCGAATGGACTGGTCAACGCGCTTGCCGCGTCGCAGGGCGCAACGCCGACCCTTTATGCGATGAGCGTCGCGAAAGGCGTCCTTCAGAGCCGAAATGGAGGAGAGAACTGGGGGCAGATACGCCCAGGCAAGTTGGCCGCTACATATGGTATCGGCTCCGTCGTCCGAGTTGACCCCTCCAACCCATCGACACTCTATGCTGGCACTTTCGGCGGAGGGGTCTTCAAGAGCACGGACGGTGGCGAGACCTGGACTCCTTCCAACTCCGGGACCCGGGACACTTTCGTCAGCTCTCTCGCAATCGACGCCTTCTCGCCGGATACCGTCTACGCAGCTGCGTACTTGTCAGGATTCTTCCGAAGCACAGACGGAGGAAGAGACTGGAGCCGGCTCAATCTGGGAATCTCGGACCAGCACCTCAGCACTGTCGCGGTCGATCCCGCGAGCCCATCGACTCTCTATCTTGGTACCGCGGAAGGCCATGTCTTCAAGTCAATCGACGGCGCGAAAACATGGGTCAGCTCCAGCATCGGCCTGCCAAGCACCACGAACGTTTTCAAAATCGTTGTCGATCCCGCGCAGCCATCGATCGTCTACGCGGCGACTTCTTATCTTTTTGAACCGATCGATCTGAGTCGATACATGCCGATCACGACCCCGAAGGGCCTCTATCGAAGCACCGACTCGGCCAAGACCTGGCGCGAGTCCGATGTCGGAATGGGAACTCCCTACATCGTGGATCTTGCAGCGAGCCCCTCCTCCTCCGCGCTCTATGCAGCCACCTTCGGGAAGGGCATTTTCAAAAGCGTCGACCAGGGAGCCATCTGGAGACCGGCGAACACGGGCTTGCCGACGCTTTTCATACAGGCAATTGCCATCGATCCGACTTCCGCCGACACGGTCTACTCCGCGATTGGCGAGGGCAGTCCATGGCTGTGGAAGTCGACGAACGGTGGCGCCAGATGGTCGAGCGCCGGCGAAGGCTTGCCCTTGATTCCTTCTTGCTATGGCCTGGCTGTCGATCCTCTCGATCCGAACACCGTTTATGCCGGCACCGGAGAAGGCGTGTACCGAAGCACCAACGGGGGGGCGAACTGGGCGCCTTTCAACCTCGGCATGGAGAACATCCGCATCAACAACGTTTTGATTCACCCGAACGGCTCGAAACGCGCCTATGCGGGCGCTTTCAGCGGCGGAACCTTTCGCCTACCAACCCGTGACGTCTCGGCGGTAGCGACGCGCTGACCCGGTCCCCCGCGTCGTGCCCCTCCGTGAGGTTCGTTGCGATGGCTCACATTACCTAATCCTCGTCCAGGTACTCTTGCGGCACGTCGTCTTCGGGAACCTCCCGCGTCCGGACTTCGCCATCCGGAGCGTTCTCGACGGCGTCAATCAAGTCCGCCTCGAACGCCTGTCCCTCCTCCACCAGCTCCTCGACGCTTTCCGAGTCCGCCAGCTCCGCTCGCGACAGCCCTTCGGTGTCTCCCGATTGCCCGGCAGCTTCCGCGCCGAGGCCTCGAGCGTCCGACGGCGCGGTCAGAGTCGCGCTCTCGCCGCGGCTGCTTCTCGAGCGCCGCAGCGCCGGACGCCTCCGCGGACGCGCCGCTTTGGCGCGCCGGGCCTTCTTCGCGCGCGGAGATTTTCTTCGGGTCGATCGGCGTTTGACGGCTGATCGGGGCCGGCGCCCGGCGGCGCCGGTCTTTCGACGCTTCGCGCTCTTTACCGTCCTTCTCTTTTTCGACTTTCTCATTCTCTCCTCCGTTGCGGGAATGCAATCCTGGCCCCTGCAAGCCGCACACCCATTTCGGCCCGCGATCCGGCAATGATGAAAACGTCGGCGCCCCTGTCAAGAGCCGAGAACTTAGACAGGCCGTTCCCGTCCCGGCATCCGCGTCCGGATCGCCGCTAGAATGACCTTACTCAACGCCCGGAAACAGATTTGGAAGGAGAAGACATGAAGACGAGGACAACACTGGTTTCTCTGGCGATGTTTTTCATCGGTTTGGCCCTGTGCCTGGCCGCGGACCTACAGATGGGCACCTGGAAGTTGAACGAGGAGAAGTCGAAGATCCCGGCAGGCGCTCCCAAGAACACGACGGTCGTTTATGAGATGGCAGGCGACAACGTCAAGTCGACGATCGATGGGGTCGATGCCGAGGGAAAACCGACGCACGCCGAGTGGACGGGCAAGTTCGACGGCAACGATCATCCGGCCACCGGCAGCTCCACATACGACGCGATCGCGTTCAAGAAGGTCAACGACCGCACGCTCTCGTTGACGGTCAAGAAGGCCGGAAAAGCGACCGCGAGCGGCCGGATCGTCGTTGCGGCGGACGGGAAGAGCCGAACAGTGACGCTCACGGGAAACGATCCGAACGGCAAGCCGTTCACCAGTACCGCGGTCTACGACAAGCAGTAGCCACCGGTCCATCGTCCGTATTCTTCGGCTTCCGATTCGTCGCAGCCGCTGAAGGCTCGGCCCGCGCGCGACCCGTGTCGCGGGCTGGCCTCATCGGCGGCCGCTCTCTGGAATTCACGTCCGTAGACGCGAAGACCCTTCGTCCACTCCAACGGCCGCCTCGGCGCTATACTTTTCAAGCTCAGAAAAAAAGCGTTTCGGCGATACGACCGTGAAATCGCGTCCTATTACCATTCTTGTCTTCCTCGCCGTGGCTCTCGCCGCGGTGAACGCCACAGGCAGCACGATTGTCGTGAATACGAGCAGCTCCTGGTGCGGCATCGTCAATGCCGCCG
>DATDNV010000237.1:0-17383 GCA_036518075.1 Thermoanaerobaculia bacterium | reverse complement strand
CGCTCCGCGTCGTCGTCGAGGCCGGTCCCGATGTCTTCAATCACAACGTCGAGACGGTACCTCGCCTCTACGCGCGGGCCCGGCGGGGATCGAGGATCGAGCGGTCGTTGGGGTTGCTGGCGGCGGCGAAGACGCTCGACCCGAATCTGACGACCAAGTCCGGGCTCATGCTGGGTCTGGGTGAGCGGGAGAAGGAGGTTCTGGAATTGCTTGCCCGGCTGCGAGACGCGAATGTCGACGTCGTGACGATCGGCCAGTACCTCCAGCCTTCCCGCGAAAACCTGCCCGTCGAGGAATACGTGCACCCCAGCGTCTTCGATCATTACCGCGAGGCCGGTGAAAGAATGGGCTTCCGCTACGTGTTTGCGGGACCGTTCGTGCGCTCTTCCTACCACGCCGAAGAAGCGCTGGAAGCCATGCGGAGCGTGAAAAGCTGAGTGCGAAGCTCTAAGTTGGACGCGACTCCGCCGACATCCACGACCTCCCAATCCCCGCACCCCTGGCGCGCCGCGGCGGCGGCCGTGGTCTCGGGCATTCTGTTCGCGCTGGCATTCCCGCCGTTCGAGTGGGTCGTCCTGCTGCCGGTCGCCCTCGTGCCGTGGCTGGCTTCGCTCTGGGTCGAAGAGAGCCGCCGCCGCGCGATCTTCTCAGGGCTTCTCTTCGGGCTGGCTTTCTGGTGTCTGTCGATCCCCTGGATCGTCTACGTCGTGACTCACTACGGAGGCCAGGGGAGCGTCATGGGCGTCGTTTGTCTTCTCATCCTCGCGACGATCCTGGCGGAGTGGCCGGCGTTGGTTGCCGGGGGAACGGTGGCTTGTGCGCCGGCCGGGTCCCTCAGGCGTCTGGCCGTCTTTCCGCTTCTCTGGATGGCATCGGAGCACGCGCGGACGTTCGTTTACAAAGGTTTTCCCTGGAATCTGACCGGGCATGCTCTCTTTCGGCATCCGGCATGGATCCAATCGGCCTCGATCTGGGGAGTCTACGGCCTCGGTTTCGCGGTGGTCGGCACGTCGGCCCTGATCGCGGCAGCGGTCGTGCAAAGGAACCTTCGGCCGGGCATCGCCGCCGCGGTCCTCGTGGCCGCGATCGGGATCGGGGGCGCCTCGCGCCTGGCCCGGCCTCCACAGCCCGCGCGATCAATCTCGGTCGCGCTCGTGCAACCGAACCTGAGCGAGGAAGACAAGGAGGAGCCGGGCGGATCGGCGAAGTCCTATCGCATCGTTCTCGACCAAGCCCTGGAAGCGTCGCGCGCGCGCGCGGACTTGATCGTCCTTCCGGAGTCCGCGTTGGTGCCGCTGTATTGGCAAGGGAGCGAGATCCTGCGCAGGGACCTGGTGCGCGTCGCCGACGAGTGCTGCCTCGTCCTCTTCAACGACATCGAGGAGGAGGCGAGCGGCCGTTATTACAACGTGGCGCGGCTTCTCGGTCCGGAGGGACTTCGCGGGCGGCCGTATCGAAAAGTGCACCTCGTCCCGTTCGGGGAGTACGTTCCATTGCCTCGCGTCTTTTTCTTCGTTCGGCAGATTTCGAACGTCATCGGCGAGTTCTCCGCCGCTCGCATGCCGACTCTTCTCGAATCCGACGGCGTGCGCATCGGCATGGGTGTCTGCTACGAGATCACCTATCCCGAGATCGCGCGCATCGAAGCCCGCGACGGCGCGAATCTTCTGGTCACGATCTCGAACGATTCCTGGTACGGGCGGGCGGGAGCGCAGGCGCAGCATTTTGCCGGTGCGGTGATACGCGCCGTGGAGACTCGCCGGTATCTCCTTCGCGCCGCGATCACGGGCATCTCCGGAATCGTCGATGAGAAGGGCCGCATTCGGAGCGAGCTTCCGGACGGCCGGCGAGGAACGGTCAACGGCCAGGCGCGCCTGATCGAGTCCCCGACGGCATGGGTGCGCTGGGGCTTCTGGATACCGCGGGCGGCCGACGTGGCGGCCGCCGCCGTGTTACTCTTCGGCCTCGTCCGCTGGGTGGCCGAACGGCGCGTTTCGCCGGCCCGCCGGAAAGCGAAGAAGGAATCACTTCACTCCGACTTATGACCGAACGCGACGACCTCGTGAGCGCCCTCACGTCCGCCTCGGAGCGATTGCTCTCGCTTCGAGGCTACCTTTGATCTAGACGCTGCGCGGAGCGCGCTCGACCAACTCCGGCAGCGGAGCCACTCGCCGGACTTCTGGTCCCGACAAGAAGAAGCCCAGCAGATCCTTCGGCAGATTCGCGGACACGAGAAGACTCTCGAGACGGCGGATCGCATTCAAGAGCTTCGGGATGAGCTCGAAACACTCGTCGAGCTGCTCAAGGAAGGGGAACCGGCCGAAAAGGACGCGAGAGAGGCGCTCGAATCGGCAAGGACCTTCTCCGAGGAGCTCGAGCTCTCCGTGAAGATGGGGCAGCCGGAAGACGACAAGAACGCGTGGGTGATGATTCACCCGGGAGCCGGAGGGACCGAGTCGCAGGATTGGGCGGAGATGCTCCTGCGCATGTACATGCGGTTCGCCGAGTCCCGCGGCTGGAAGGTCGAGCTCATCGAGCGTCAGGACGGCGAAGAGGCGGGGCTCAAGAGCGCGACGCTGCACGTCGTCGGGGATCACGCTTACGGGTACCTCAAAAGCGAGATGGGTGTGCACCGGCTGGTTCGCATATCGCCCTTCGACGCCGCCAAGCGCCGCCACACTTCCTTTGCCTCGGTCTACGTCTCGCCCGAGATCGACGAGGACATCGAGGTCAAGATCGACGACAAGGATCTGCGCGTCGATACGTATCGATCGAGCGGCGCGGGGGGCCAGCACGTCAACGTCACCGATTCCGCCGTCCGGATCACTCACCTCCCCACGGGGATCGTGGTCACGTGCCAGAACGAGCGGAGTCAGGGCCGCAACCGCGAGATGGCGATGCGGGTTCTCCGGGCGAGGCTTTATCAGAAAGCCCTCGACGAGCGCCGCGCCGACGAGCAGAAGCTGGTCGGCGACAAGAAGGCGATCGAATGGGGGAGCCAGATCCGCTCCTACGTCCTCCATCCCTATCGCATGGTCAAGGACCACCGAACCGGCCACGAGACGGGCGACACCGACAAAGTGCTGGACGGAGGGCTCACACCCTTCATCGAGGCGTACTTGAAAAGCAACGCGGAAGGATCGAGGGCCGCAGGATAGGAGGGAATGGATGATTGGCGATTTGTGATCCGGAATCAGGGCGGCCAGGACCTGCCCACGCCCTGCTCACGGATCACGCCTCTCCAATCACCAATTCCGGATATGTCCGACTCGAACACGACTGTGTCTCCGCCTCCAGGCCTGACCGGCTGGATGGCAGAAATCCAAAGCCGTCTCGCGGCCCGCCCGACTCTCTCGCCGATCGAATCGGGGCCGCTCCGCCGCGCCGCGGTGCTCGTTCCCCTCTTCGTACGCGATGGGCAGCTCTGGGTCCTCTTCACCCGCCGCACCGAGACGCTCGAGCACCATCGCGGCCAGATCTCTTTTCCGGGAGGCGGTGAAGAGGCGGAGGATGGCAGCCTCGCGGAGACGGCGCTTCGGGAGACGGAGGAGGAGATCGGGCTCGCGCGCGGAGACGCAATCCTCCTGGGATCCCTGACTCCCATCTCGACCGTGACCGACTTCTACGTGGAGCCGTTCGTGGCGGCGATCCCGCAGCCTTACCTCTTCCGGCCTCAGCCGGCCGAGATTGCCGAGATTCTCGAGGTTCCGATTCGAGCGCTCCTCGATCCGGGCATTCTCGAGAAGAGAACGTTGCCGCACCGCGAGGACCCGGTGCTCTTCTATCACTATGGCGAGACCGTGATCTGGGGAGCGACGGCGAGAATGCTCGCGGAGCTCCTGGACGCGCTGCGTGACTGAAGCGCGTCAAATCCTCGTAACCCTCGAGCGAAGAGGGGCGTCTGTCTCGTTAGTGAGCAAGTCGATGCGTCATCCGCGGATGCGCTGGTCCGCTGGCGTGATGCTTTTTGGCAGCCTTGTCCTGGGCGGCGCTACGAGCGCGGCTCAGTCCAGCGCCGAAGCGCCTCCGCTGCCGGTGCGTCCCGGAGGGCCTCGCTTTCTGGACCCACGGGAAACGATCGGCTATGACTGGCTGCAGTTCAATCGAGACGCTCAGCATCTCGGCAACGATGATCTGGAGTGGAGGATCACGCGACAAAACGTGTCGTCCCTGAGGCTGCTCTTCCGTGCGCCCGTCGCCGTGTCGGACGGTGCTCCGGTCTACCTGAGCCGGGTTCCGACCGTGCAGGGAACGCGAGATCTTCTTTTCGCGACGGCGACGACGGGCACTCTCGCCGCGTACGACGCCTGCACGGGCGTGCATGCCTGGTCGAGCGCGACTCCATCCGGTCCTTGGTGGACGACGTCGATGCCGGCGATCGACCCGAACCGGGATTACGTTTACAGCTACCAGCTGGATGGGTTCGTGCACAAGTTCGCCGTCCGGGACGGCACGGAGATCCTGGGCGACGGATGGCCGCAGCTCGCGACAATGAAACCGGACGTCGAGAAGGGCGGATCGAATCTCTCGATCGTCGTGACCCGAGATCTGCGCCGATTTCTCTACGTTCCCCAGGCCGGATATCCGGGGCCCGGACCGGGGGACCAGGGCGACTATCAGGGTCACGTGACTGCGATCGATCTCGATCTCGGCTCACAGACGGTGTTCAACACGCTCTGCACCGACCGTCCGGTGCACTTCGACGGGTCGGGGAAGGCTCCCGCCGATTGCGCGAGCCTGCGCGGCGCTGTGTGGGGGCGCCCGGGCGTCACGTACGACGAGTTTGCGGACCGCGTGCTCTTCACTTCCGCCAACGGACCGTTCGACGGGAATCAGGGCGGCCATGACTGGGGAGATTCGGTTCTCTCTCTGCCGCCCGATCTTTCGGCTCTTCAGGGAATTCCGGCGGACAGTTACACGCCGGCTGACTTCCAGCAGCTCGCCGACAACGACGAGGATCTCGGAAGCAGCTCACCGGTGATTTTGCCCGACCCGTCGGGAACCGGATTCTCACGGTACGCGGTGCAGGTCGGCAAGGACGGACAACTCCGTCTGCTCGACATTTCCAACCTGAGCGGACAGGGGAGCCCCGGGCACGTCGGCGGCGAGCTGCAGATTCTCGCCGTGCCTCAGACCGGCGCGGTCCTCACGCAGCCCGCGGCATGGCGCGATCCCGCCGATGGATCGGTCTGGCTCTTCGTGGCCAACGGCCACGGCATATCGGGTTTGAAGTTCGACCCATCGGCGCCGGTCAGCCGCGAGATGCCGGTATCTTCAACGAGCATGCGCACGCCCCTTCCGCTCGTCCCCGTCTGGATGAGCGCTCGAGGCGGCACGTCTCCGATCGTCGCCAACGGCGTGTTGTTCTACGCGGGGAGCGGCTTCATCGCTGCGCTCGACCCTCGGACAGGAAAAGAGTTCTGGAGCGATACGGGAATCGGCGAGATTCACTGGCAGAGTCCGATCGTGGCCAACGGAGTGCTCTACATGACGGACAACTCTCCGGCCCTCTTAGCCTATGCACCGGGCGGTCTCGCCGAACCACGGCCGGACGGACCGTGTCATTGAATGGAAGTTCAAGGTTCAATGTCCAACGTTCAAAGCGAAGAGCCTCGCGGACAACCTTGAACCTTAGACCTTAAGCCTTGGACTCGTTATTTGTGTTCGTAGTCCTTTTCGCCGGCCTCGATGCGAATGGGTAAACGATTCTGCGGAGGCGGAAGCGGACACGTCGCGTAAGGGCTGAAGACGCACGGCGGGTTGTAAGCCTTATTGAAGTCGAGAACGGTCTTGCCGTCCACGGGCGGCGCGGCATACAGAAAACGTCCGCCTCCATACGTCTCGTGACCATTGGTCGCATCTCCGAAGACGACGAAGAGGTCGGTCGTTCCCCTCTCGAGCACCGGCTCCAGCCGATACGTGCGCCCTTCGTAGTCGAAGAGGAGAGCGCCCGGGGTGGACTCGGAGCTCGAGTTTCCGAGGATGGTTGGCACGGAGATCGAGCGCGGCGGATCGTAGGGCTCGAAGCGGGCGACGAAGCGAAGGCTCTCGGTGATCGGAAAGTAATCGAGGCCTCGGAAGTGACGCAGCGCCGGGGCGTCGCTGTCCTTCACACGCACGCCCAATCGATCTCCGCGCTGAATCACGTAGAAGACGAGGCTGCCGTACTGAACGAGCGTGGGCTCGTCTTCGGCGTCCGACTTCAGATCGCAGGCCGTCGCCGGCTTGCCGTCGCAGGTGACGCGAACGCCGGGCTCCGCCCGAAAGCGATTCCCGGAGTTCCCGCGTTCGATGACTCCGAGGCGCGCCGGGGCCTGCCCGGACGGCAGCGGCACCGCGCTCGCCGGGTCGCTTCCCACCCGGTTTTCGCCGGGCTCGAGCCAGGACAGGCCGACGAGCGTCAGCCAGCCGTCGGGGCGCTTGAGGCCCGCGAGGCGTTGCTGCCTCCAGGACTCGATCTCTCTCCGATGCGCGGCGACGTCGGCGTCGGAGGAATTGGGCGCCTTGGCAACCAACAGCAACAGTCCAAAAAGAAGAACCAAGCCGCTAACCGGAGGCGCGATCGAGGGCAAACAATTGTTCGGATCGCGCCAGGTTCGTCTTTGCGGGTTCATTGGCGGGATCCAGGGCCAGCGCTTTGTGGAAGGCCTCGAGGGCCGGTCCGAAGGAGCCCCGCATCGCTCGCACGACCCCCAGGTCGTTCCATAGAACGGCGGACTTCGGGTTCGTCTCCAGAGAGCGCGTGAGGGACTGCTCCGCATCGGGGAGGCGTCCCGCGCCGGCCAGGGCGCTTCCGAGGCCCGAGGCCGCCTCCTCGCTGGTTGGATCCAGATCGACTGCGGCCCTGTAGGCGGTCGCCGCCTCGTCGTACTTCTTGAGCTCCTTTCGGAGATACCCGAGCGTTGTCCATGCCGCCGTGTCGTTGGGAGCGAGGCGAGTCGCCTCGGAGAGCTCTCGCTCCGCTTCCTTCCATTTCTGCTGGGAGCGGTAGGCGCGGCCGAGGTTCTCGTGAAACACCGCTTTGTGAGGCGCGACCCGCACGGCTTCGATGAGCTCGGCGATCGCGCGGTCCGATTCGCCGTTCTTCAGGAGGAAGACTCCGAAATCGTTTCGCGCCTCGGGCAGCGTGGGGTCGATCTCGATCGCGCGGCCATAGGCGATCCTCGCGGCGGTCTTGTCGACCTCCTCCATCGAGTGCCCGAGCCCGATCGCGGCGGCGACGTTTTTCCCGTTCAACTCCAGCGCGCGGCGGTAATGGCTGGCGGCGGTGTTCCACTTCTTCTGGCGCTCGGCGAGGCGTCCCAGCCCGTACTCCGCGCCCGAGTTGGCCGCGTCGAGAACGATCGCCGCTGCGTATTCCCGTTCCGCGTCGCCGTCCTGGCCGAGCGCGAGCGCGGCGTCGCCGGCCAGCCTGTGACCCTCCGCGCTCCTCGGGTCCGCTTCGGTCGCGCGCCGCGCGGCGGCCTGAGCTCCCCGGTAGTCGCCCGCGCGCATGGCGGCTTCGGCCTCCGCGATCATCGGAGCCGTGCTCGCGACGGGAGCCGCAGGAGCCGGCGACATCGAGAAACCGGTCGGAGCCGAAATGGGTGCGGAGGTGACCGATCCTTGCTCGAGATCGCTGGCGCGCCGGCGCTCCATGTCGGCGTCACCGGTCCGGCCGAGCCGGTCGTAGGCCTCCGCGAGCAGGCGATGGATCTGCGGGTCCGGGGAATTGCCCGCCTTCGTCAGATCGTAAAGAGCCTCCTGCGCCTTACCGTCGGCCAGCTTCTCCCTGGCGGTCCGCTTCAGCTCCGCGACGTCGGCCGAGGGCACGGCAGGACCGGCCACTTCGGATTGAACGGACCGCGCGAGCTTCACGAAGTCGGGACTGTAGAGATCGGGCTCGACCCCCAGCGTCGGCCGAGCAGTGAAAGCGGCTTTCAGGCTGTCGCGAGCGGCGGGTGTTCGGCCTCCGATGAAGTAGGCCCAGCCGCTCTGGAAATAGAGCTCCGCCTTTCGATCCGCGGCGGCGGTGAGCTCGGCGGCCTTGGAATACTTTTCACCCGCCTCGGCAAAACGACCGCTGTCGAACGCTCGCTTGGCGTCGGCTTCGGCTTGCCCGGGATCCTGCGCGAAGAGCCAGGCGCTCCCGCTGATCAGAATCGCCGCAAGACCGAGCGCGAGCGAATTTAGGAGGAACCTGCGGGACGAGAACCGGGTGCGGGAGGCGTCCATACTTGCTTGTCTCCTCCTTCGGGCACGGTGACGTTCGCCGTGACGGGGTCGACCCCCTCGCGCGACAGAGTCACGCGATGCTCCCCGGACGGAAGCGGGTACCGACTTTCGCCTTTCAGGACTCCCTTGAACTTCGAATCGATGAGCACGCTCGCCCCTTCCCAGGCGGGAGCACTCACCACCAGGAATCCGACCGGGAAACGATATGCGAACCGGGGATCGGTATTCGGCCCCACCTTCAGTTCTTTCTCATATGTCGGCAGGCCGGGGGCTTCCAGGCGCACGGTATGAGAACCCTCCGCGAGCTCCACGACCTTGGCGGGAACGGAGGATCCCAGCTTGCGCCCGTCCACCGAGAACGACGCGGGCGGGATGGAGCTGAATTGGATCTTGTATTTCCGCACGGGCTTCGGCGTCGGCGGTGCCTCGGGCTTCGGCAGAGTCTCGGGCTTTTTCTCGGCGACAGCGATCGGCGGTTCCTTCGGCGCCGCGGGCGGCTCGGGCGCCTTCGCCGCGCCGCCCGGTTCGTGTCCGACCACCGGCTGGGGAAAAACGAGAGGAGCCGCGGTCGGCGCGGGCGTCACCGCCGCAACGCGAACAGGCGCAGGGCGCTGTGCCTTCTCCCGATAGAAAAACCAGGCGAATCCCGCGACGGCGGCGAGGAAGACGGCCCCGATCGCGACAGGCAGCGAATTCCGTCTCGCGCGGGGAATCGAGGAAGCGCCGGTCCTCTCGCCGCTCTGGGACGGGTCTCGAAAGTTGACGAGCTCGAGGCCTCCCTCGCGCCGCTGGGTGGCGGCGGCCGGTGTGTGCTCCTCTCGCGCCGGGACGCGAGCCAGTGCGCCTGACGGAGGGGTGATGTGCTCCGTTCGGATCATCCCCTTGCTGGGGGTCGCGATCGTGGCATCTGGGTCGATTTCAGATCCGGTTGGACGATCGGACCGCGACAAGCGAGGGGCCGTCGCGAAGCGCGCGGAGGATCCGATGAGCTGCCGATAGATCGCCTGCAGGTCCAGGCGCAGCGCCTCCATCGTGGGGTAGCGCTGCGCGAGGTCCTTTTCCATCGCGCGCATCACCGCCGCCGAGAGGTCGGCGGGCAGATCGGGAATGACCATCTCGGGCGGTTCCGGCGTCTCGTTCAATATTTTGTAGAGGACCGTCGAAAGGTGCTCGCCCCGGAACGGCTTGCGATAGGTGATCAGCTCGTACGCGAGCACGCCCAGCGCGAAGACGTCGGTGCGCTGGTCGAGCGGGTCTCCGCGGATCTGCTCCGGAGCCAGATAGGCGGACGTGCCGAGAGTGATTCCGGTCTGGGTCAGGCTGGACTCGGACTGAAGCGATTTCGCGATTCCGAAGTCCATGATCTTGACCGAGCCGTCGGCGAGAATTCGAATGTTTGCCGGCTTGATGTCCCGATGAATGATGTGCTGCTGGTGCGCGTAACCGAGACCCTCCGTGATCGCGGTCAGGATCTCGATCTTGCGGGGCACGGGCATCGGATCCCCGCGCTTGATGATCTTGTCGAGATCTTCCCCGCTCAAGAATTCCTGGACGATGTATGGGATTCCGTTCTCGACGCCGAAGTCGTAGATCGTCGTGATGTGGCGATGATGCAGGTTGCCCGCGAGCTCGGCCTCCCGGAAGAAGCGGCTCTTGATCTCCTCGTCGTTGAGCTGGCAGGTCTTGACCGCGACCGTGCGCTTGATGAAAGGGTCCCGCCCGCGGTAGACGGCGCCGAAGCCGCCCACCCCGATCTGCTCGAGGATTTCGTACTTACCGATTTTCTCCGGCAATCTTCCCCCGGGAGAGCTCAACTGAGGCCTCGATTAAGTGTAAACGAACCGGGGCTGGCCGCGGCAGCGTTTGACCGTAAACTCCTCGAGATGAGAGTGATTTCGCGACGGACGGCCATTGCCGTTCTGCTGTCGGCCTCGTTCGCCTGCTCGAAGCCCGCGTCCCCGCCCGCACCGCGCGTTTCGCCACAGTCGAGGCTCTCCAAACTGACTCTCACTCAGAGATTCCGACCGCCGGCCGACGGACTGCTGACGGACGCGATGATCGACCGCTACCTGAAGGCCCGCCGCCCGGCGCGAGGGAAGACCGAGACGGATTTCGCCGACTCGCTTCGCGCGGACCCCGAAGAGACCGTCTGGGTCGAGGCGCGGATTCGAGAGGCTCTGGCCGAGCTCGACACGCGCCGCGTCCGCGCAGAGACGGAGGACAGTTACGCGCGGGCGATTGGGTCGCTGAGGCAGGCCCGCGAAAGCGTCCGCGACCGGGAGTCCACCCGAACGCTCAACGAGCAGATCGCAACGCTGGAAAAGGAGAGAGCTTCGCTCAAGGCCCTGGACTCCGCCTCGCCCGAAGTCGCGCTGAATGCCCGCCGCGTCGCGGGCCGCCGTGCCGAGATCGACGCCGCGCGCCCGTGACCCGCATCCTCGACTTTCTCGACGAGGAGATCGGGCGGCAATCCTTCCCGGGCGCTTGCGCGCTGGTCGGCTCCACGGACTCGATCCATGAGATCGCGCATGCGGGCAGCGCGGCCCGCGAGCCGCGCATCGCTCCCGTGACGGTGGACACGCTTTTCGATCTCGCCAGTCTGACGAAGGTTCTCTGCACCGCCGCGCTGGGGCGGCGTCTGCGCGACGTCGACATCGCCTCGCCGCCGGGAAGGTTCTTTCCGGGTTGGAAGCGGACTCGTTATGAAGGGATCACAGTCGAAATGCTCTGGACGCACACGTCGGGACTGCCCGCGTGGTTCCCTCTCTACTCTCGCGGCGAAGGGGCCGCCGCCTACCGAAAGTCGTTGTCGGAGATCGAACCGGAGGCTCGCCCCGGCGAGCGGGTGATCTACAGCGACTTGAACTTTCTTCTGCTCGGGGAAATCCTCGAGGCGGCGGCCGCCGCTCCGCTCGACAGAGCCTTCGCGGAGATGATCGCCATGCCGGCTGAGTCCTCGGCCCGGTTCCTGCCGCCGCCCGGTACCCCTACCGCCGCCACCGAGAAGGACGACGCCACGGAGCGGTCGATGACCGAGGTCCGAGGACTCTCATACGCCCACTTTCGGTCGGGCGTGGTCTGGGGCGAGGTCCACGATGGAAACGCCTTCCGGCGCGGAGGCGTCGCCGGCAACGCGGGGCTCTTCGGTACCGCTCGAGACGTGTGGAGTCTTGCGCGCCGGTGGCTGCATCCCGATCGGGCCGACTGGTGCATGGACCGCACTCCGGGTCTCTCGGAAGCTCGGGGGCTCGCCTGGCAGGGAAGCCGCGGCGCGGGCTCGTCGATCGGCCGGATGTCTCCGCGCGCCTTCGGCCATACGGGTTTCACCGGAACATCCGTGTGGCTCGATCCCGACGCCGACTTGATCGCCGTCCTTCTCACCAACCGCGTGCATCCGACGGTGAGGGACGCGCGCTTCAACGAAGTGCGCCGACGCTTCCACGAGATCGTCTACGACGAATTCAGCGGCCCCCGTGGGTGAGCCACCACCAGAGCAGGAACGCGCCCGCGATCCCGAGCGCGAGGAGAATCGCCATCCACACCGGCCAATTTCGCCGCGGAGATGAGGGGAGGCGCTCTTCGCCGGACTCCGGAAGCATCTGGCGCTCGCCCGCGCTCGCGGCCGGGACCGGAGCAGAACCCAGAAGCTCTTCGCGAACCGCGATCAGATCGCGCCGGATCGGGTCCATGGACGGATATCGGTCCGCCGGATTGTTTCTCATCGCTTTCTCGACAATTTGCGCGAGCGGGCCGGGAACGTCGGGTGACGCCTCCACCAGGGAGGGGGCCTGCTTTCTAGCGATCGACTCCAGCAACGCGGCCGGGTTCGCGCCGGCGAAGGGCTTGCGCGAGGACAAAAGCTCGTAGGCCAGAACTCCGAACGAGAAAACGTCCGTGCGCCGATCGACCGGCGAGCCGCGAATCTGTTCGGGGGCGAGGTACGCGGCCGTACCCAGCGTCCGACCCGCGCGCGTGAGCGTCCGCTCCGCGTACATCGACTTCGCGATCCCGAAATCCATGATCTTGACTGCCTGATCCGGAAGGATGCGGATGTTCGAAGGCTTGATGTCTCGGTGGATGACGCCCTGGTTGTGCGCATGGGCGAGCCCGTACGCGACTCCAATCAAGATCTCGACCTTTTCGACGAGCGCGAGGTCCTTGCGCTCGATGAAGGCGTCCAGATCCTCGCCCGGCAGAAACTCGCAGACCAGATAGAGGACTTCGCCCTCGGCGCCGATGTCGTAGATGGTCGTCAGGTTGCGATGGTGGAGATTCCCGGCGAGACGCGCTTCCTGAAGGAACCTCGCTCGGACCTCCTCGTCCTGCACGTGGCAGGTCTTGATGGCGACCGCGCGTTCGATGATCGGGTCCCGGGCCTCGAAGACCGAGCCGAAGCCGCCGCTGCCGATCTGACGGAGGACCACGTACTTGCCGAACTTCTCCGTCATCGTTCCCCCATGATCAGTCCTTCCCGCGCGATCGGCAATTCCGAATTTTGAGATAGATTTGCCGGTTGGAGTGTCTTCGATGGAAGAGATCGTCGTTCTCGAGGGTGTCCGGACTCCGATGGCCGAGTACAACGGCGCTTTCGCGGACGTTTCGGCGATTGACCTGGGCGTGCTTGCCGCCAAGGAGGCAATGAAGCGCGCGCAGACCGAGCCGGCCGAAGTGGATCACGTGATCTTCGGCAATGCGCTGCAGACCTCGGGAGACGCCATCTACGGCGCACGCCACGTCGGTCTCAAGGCCGGCGTGCCCAAGGAGGTGCCGGCGCTGACGGTCAACCGCCTCTGCGGCTCCGGATTCGAATCGATCGTGCAAGGCGCCCACCGGATCCTGCTCGGAGAGGCGCAGACCGTTCTCGCGGGAGGAATGGAGAACATGAGCCAGGCGCCGCACGTCATTCGGGGAGCACGGCGTGGGCTGCGGCTGGGTCAGGGGCAGCTCGAGGATTCGCTGATGGTCGCGCTCCTCGACTCTTACTGCGGTCTCTACATGGCTCAAACGTCCGACCGGGTCGCCGCCAAATACGGCATCACGCGTGAGCAGCAGGACGAATACGCGCTCTCCTCTCAGCGGCGGGCGGCCGAGGCCTGGAAGGCCTGCCGTCTCTCCGAGGAGGTCGTCCCCGTGGAGGTCAAGGCCGGGAAGAAAACGGCGAGCTTCGAGAGAGACGATCACATGCGGCCCGACACGACCTTGGAGGGTCTGGCGGCACTGCCTCCGTCGTTTGGAAAGGGTGGCATGGTGACGGCGGGTAATGCCTCCGGCATCGTGGACGGCGCCGCGGCGGTCGTCGTCACGTCCGGAGCGCGCGCGCGCGCGAAAGGGGTCAAGCCGCTGGCCCGTCTGGTCTCCTGGGCGGCCGTCGGATGCGAGCCCGAGCTGATGGGGCTGGGCCCCGCCCCGGCCGCGCGCCGGGCGCTCGAGCGAGCCGGACTGAAAGCGGATCAGATCGACCTCTGGGAGATCAACGAGGCCTTTGCCGGCCAGATCCTCGGCGTCATCGCCGAGCTCGGCCTCGACCGCGCAAAGCTCAACGTCAACGGGGGTGCGATCGCGCTCGGTCATCCGCTCGCCGCGACCGGCACGCGCTGCACGCTGACGCTGGCCAAAGAGCTTCGCCGGCGCAAGGCCCGCTTCGGACTCGCCGGAGCCTGCATTGGAGGCGGCCAGGGCATCGCGGTCGTTCTCGAGTCGGTGTGAATCTGGACTGGTCCGAGCGAATCCTTCTGTTCCCGGTGCGGGCGGCGGCGGTCGACACGTTTCTTCACGACCTGAAACGCAAACGCTCAGGCGATCTGAACGGGTTGCTCACGACCCTGAACGACGGATCGCTCTGCCGCGAGGCGCTGCGTTACTGGCTCCGCCGGGAATGGGTCGTGGTCGCTCCCTTTTCGCCTCTTGTGGCGCTGGCCGGTCCTTCGTTCACGCGCGATCTGACGCTTCACGCGTTTTGCGGCGAGACCGAGTGCGGGCCCGAGGACAGCGCCACGGGCGTCGAGGAGGCGAGCGCGTCGCCGGTCGAAGAGGAGGCCTCGAGAGAATGAAGATCCAAAAAGTCGGTGTCCTGGGTGCCGGTCTCATGGGTTCGGGAATCGCGGAAGTCGCCGCAAAGGCCGGCTATCCGACGATCGTGCGCGAAGTCTCCGAAGGGCTCGTTCGCAAGGGTCTCGCGCGCATCGAAGGATCTCTGGGCCGCGCGGTCGAGAAGGGCAAGCTCGCGGCCGAAGCTCGAGATCAGACGCGCGGCCGTCTGAGCGCGACCACGCGGCTCGCCGATCTCGCTTCCTGCGACATCGTCGTCGAAGCGATCGTCGAAAACCTCGACGTCAAGAAGGAGACCTATCGCGAGCTGGATCGGCTCTGCAAGCCGGAGACGATCTTCTGCTCGAACACGTCTTCGCTAACGATCACGGAGATGTCCGCGGCGACCTCCCGCCCGGATCGATTCGCCGGACTTCACTTCTTCAATCCGGTTCCCGTCATGAAGCTCGTCGAGGTTGTTCGGACCATTGCGACGTCCGCCGAGACGGAAGAGACCGTGATGGAGTTCGCTCGCTCTCTGGGCAAGGAACCGATCCGCGCGCAGGACAACTCCGGGTTCGTCGTGAACCGGCTTCTCGTGCCGTATCTGCTCGATGCCGTCCGGGCGCTCGAGGAGGGAGTCGGCAGCCGGGAGGACATCGACAAGGGCATGGAGCTCGGCTGCGGCCACCCGATGGGCCCGCTCAAGCTGCTCGATTTCGTCGGACTCGACACGACCTACTACATCGCGGAAATCATGTTCAACGAATATCGCGAGAAACGCTTCGCACCGCCGCCGCTCTTGAAGCGCATGGTCCTGGCCGGGCGGCTCGGCAAGAAGTCCGGACGCGGTTTTTACGAATACGGGGAGGGAAAGTGAGCGAGCTCGTTCGTGTTGAGACGGCGGATGCCGTCCGAACGATCACCGTCAATCGGCCCGAGAAGCTGAACGCTCTCAACAGCGAGGTGCTCGAGCTGCTCGATAAGGCGGTGTCCGACGCATCGGCGGACGACGGCCTGCGCTGCCTGATCGTGACGGGCGCCGGCGAGAAGGCGTTCATCGCGGGCGCGGACATCGGCGAGCTGGCGCAGCTGACTCCTCTCCAGGGACGCGAGCACGCGCGCCGCGGACAGGGCGTCCTCGATCGCATCGAGCGTCTGCCGATCCCTTCGATCGCGGCGATCAACGGATACGCGTACGGGGGAGGGCTCGAGCTCGCGATCGCGTGCACGCTTCGCGTGGCCTCGGAAAACGCGCGGATGGGACTTCCGGAGACCTCGCTCGGGATACTTCCCGGCTTCGGCGGAACGCAGCGCCTGGCGAGGCTGGTGGGAAAAGCAAAGGCGAGCGAGCTCGTGTTGACCTCCGAAAAAGGAATCACCGCGGCGATCGCGGAACGAATCGGCCTCGTCAACCAGGTCGTGCCGGCAGGACAGGCGCATGCCGCGGCTCGGGAGCTCGCGCGGCGAATCGCCGCCAACGGCCCGACGGCAGTCCGGTACGCCCTCGAGGCGATCCGGAGCGGCGTTGAAATGGGGCTCGCGCAGGGTCTGCTGTACGAGGCGACGCTGTTCGGGCTTTGCGCGGCGACCGAAGACATGAAGGAAGGGATGAACGCCTTCCTGGAGAAACGTCCGGCCAAGTTCACCGGACGATGATCTGAACTTCTTCTGCTGCTACGACCTGGGAATCCTCCGGAGGCGCGGTGCGCCCGTTCGGGAGCCGGCGATCGCTTCGGTTGCCTCGCGACCTGTCGGGGTCTAGACTGAGACGGGCAAAATGAGTCAGCCGCACCCGCCGGAATCCGAGCTCATTTACGACTGGAATCGCGCGGGCGGCGCCGTGTTTCCCGCCCGGGGGAGAGTCGAGCTCGACGACGAGACGCTTCGCGACGGCTTGCAGTCGCCGTCCGTCAAGAGCCCCTCGATCGACCGCGAGCTGGCGCTTCTCCACATGATGGACGACCTCGGCATCGATTCGGTCGACATTGGATTGCCCGGAGCGGGACCGCACGTGGTCAAGAACGTGACGCGTCTGGCGCGAGAGATCGTCGATTGCGGCCTCAAGATCCGCCCCAACTGCGCGGCCCGAACGGTGGCGGCGGACATCGTTCCGATCATCGAGATTTCCCAGAAGGTCGGGATCCCGATCGAAGTCTCCTGCTTCATCGGTTCCTCGCCGATCCGCCAATACGCGGAAGACTGGGACCTCGACAAGATGCTGAGCCTGTCCGAAGACGCGGTCTCGCTGGCGGTGAAAGAGGGACTCCCGGTCATGTACGTGACCGAGGACACGACGCGGGCGCACCCCGACGCGATCCGCCGGATGTACACGACCGCGATCCGCGCCGGCGCCAGGAGAGTCTGTGTCTGCGACACGGTGGGACACGCCACTCCCAACGGAGTCCGAAATCTGATCACCTATGTCGGCGCGCTAGTGGCCGAGCTGGACCCCGAGGTCAAGGTCGATTGGCATGGCCATCAGGACCGCGGCCTGGGAATCACCAACGCTCTCTGGGCGCTCGAATCCGGGGCGCATCGGGTCCATGCTTGCGCCCTCGGCATCGGCGAACGCGTCGGCAACACGCCGATGGATCAGCTGCTCGTCAACCTCCAGCTTCTCGGCTGGATCGATCGCGACCTGACTCGCCTGAACGACTACTGCGCTCTCGTTTCCGAGGCGACGGGAGTCGATATTCCCGACAACTATCCGGTCGTCGGCAGAGACGCCTTTCGGACCGGGACCGGAGTCCATGCGGCCGCGATCATCAAGGCGCGCAAGAAGGGGGACAACTGGCTGGCCGACCGCGTCTACTCCGGCGTCCCCGCCGCGATGGTCGGCCGCACCCAGGTGATCGAAGTAGGTCCGATGAGCGGGATCTCCAACGTTCAATGCTGGCTCGAGAATCACGGGTTCGAAGAACGACCCGAGCTGGTGGAGGCCATCTTTCGGAAGGCCAAGGAGAGCGACCGCGTCCTGACCGATGCGGAGATCCTGGCGGTCGCTCATTCGCTCGCGGCGGCGCCGGCCACTCGTTGAGCTCCTTCCTCGATCGCCACCTTCCAACTTACCTGGACCACCTTTCCGTCGAGCGCGGCTTGTCGCCCGCGAGCGTCTCGGCGTATCGGACCGACCTGACCG
>DATDNV010000236.1:0-2730 GCA_036518075.1 Thermoanaerobaculia bacterium | reverse complement strand
TAAACCTCTCGACCACCGCGGGCGGAACGTCGGTCTCCTGGATCTCGTGAAACTCGAATCGCACGGCCCCGTCCGGGGCCGCTTCCCCCGTGAGGAATCCGTAGACGTTCGTCCTGGCCTCCGGAACGGCGGCGGCCCCGGGCGGGAGCGCGTAGCGAACCGCGCCGGTCGTTCCGATGATCCAGCCGGGCAGCACTCCTCCATGCGACCGCCAGTAGTCGGTCGCAAAGACGCCGGGGAGATAGAAATGGGAATGACTCGCCAGCACGTAGACGCGCTTGCCTCCCGCGCGCGCCTTCAGGAGATCCTCGTACACGCGCCGGCCGCTTTGTTCGCCCAGGGCCCAGTCGTTCATGCTGTGAGACGCCGCGATGCTGTCGGGAAGGGCAGCATGCATGCCGACGATGATCGTTCGAATCGACCGGCTCTCGCGGTCGCGCGCGAGGACTCCCTCGAACCACTTCACCTGCTCCGCGTCGAACTGGTCCGGCGAGGCGTTGTCGAGGGTGATGAAGTCGATGCCGCGCTCGATCCAGTGGTAATAGCTCTTGAGCCGGTGGTCTTTCGGATCGTCGGCGAGGCGCTGCCGCGAGACGGGCTCCGCCGTCAGCCAGTCGGCAAACTGCGACAGAAAATCGGATCGGGACTTCGGCGGGTAAAGCTCGTGATTGCCGATTCCCAGAAACACGGGAATGTCCCCAAACGGAGAGAGCTGACTTTCGATGAAGTCGTCCCAGGCGCTCTTTTGATACTCGGCGATCGTCAACGGCCGGGAGGAGCGCGCCCGTCTGGCCGCAACGATGTCCTGGTCGAAATCGTAAATGGCCCGAAAGTCTCCCAGATGCCAGTAGAAGCGGGCCGCCTCCGCGCGCGCGCCGGCCGCGACCGCCGGCATGACGACGTCGCCGCAATTTCGCGAATCTCCACCGACGGCGAATCGCCAGGAGCCCGGAGGAGGCTCCCCCGCCGCCGCGGAGAGAGAGAGACAGAATCCGCCGATCGCGAGGAGCCCGCGGGAAGTCACGGCCGGGACGATAGCAGAGACGCTCCCATTTCCCGGATTCGACGTGCCGCCTCTTCCCGAGCCGCCGGCTGGCGCAGGGCTGCGAGCTCCTCGGAGGTCTCCTGTACTTTTTCGAGGCCGCTGTAGAAACGGTCGAGAACGTCTCCGGTTACGGTCGGCACCAGAAAGATGTGGGTGTGGGGGATTCGCCGGCCGCGGGCATAGAGGGCGACGAACTCCGGATCGAATGCTTTGCGGATTCGCCCGGCGACGTCCCGGGCGAGCGCGAAGACGTCCGCCGTTTCCTCCGGGGTGAGGTCATGCCACCAGGGAACGTGCCGCTTCGAAATCACCAGCGTGTGGCCAGCGGCGAACGGGTGAATGTCGAGAATGGCCAGGGCCCGTTCGTTCTCGCCGACTCGGTCCGCCGGCGCCTGGCCGGCGACGATCCGGCAGAACACGCAGGTCCCGCTTTCTTCTCCGCTCATCGTTCCGCCTGCGCCGGAGCGCCGATCGGACGATGGCCCGGTGCGTACTTGATGACCCTTGCTTTCTCGAGAGTGACCAGGCCTTCGGAGACCATCTCGTCGAGGATCGGGATGAGCCGATCGACGTGCTCCGGTGTGTCGACGACTTCGATCACGACGGGAAGGTCTTCGGAAAGGCGCAGGATGTGCGCGGTGTGGAGGACGCTCCGCGCGCCGAAGCCCGCAACTCCCTGGAAGACCGTCGCTCCCGCAAACCCTTCGCGCCGCAGCCTCTCGATCAGCGCCTGCGCGAGGGGTTGGTGGCGCCAGCGATCCGATTCGCCCACGAAAATGCGAACGAGAATCTGCTCTCCATCGATGACTCTCACGAGCTCACCTCCTCTGCTCCTCCCATGGTTCAGCTTCCGACGAGCGCTCGCCCGAGCGCGATGCCAGCAAGTCCTGCGGCCAGGCACAACAGGACCGTCGCGGCGACGTTGGTGATGCCCACCGCCCAGTTGCCCTCGCGAAGATAGGCGACCGTTTCGTAGTTGAAGGTCGAGTAGGTCGTGAATCCGCCGAGCAAGCCCGTCGTCAGCGTCAGGCGCAGCGTGGGTGCGATGAGCTTGGCGGACAAGGCCAGATGCATGACGAGGCTGATGCCGAATGAGCCGAGAACATTGATCAACAACGTTCCGAAAGGAAACGCGGTGCCGAGGAGCGCGATCGCCCAGCCGGCGAGGATATATCGCGCCCCGGTGCCGATCGCCCCTCCGAGACAGATCCAAACGAACCGGCTCATTCCCTCACCTCGCGAATGTTCTCGGGCTCCAACAAAAAACTCCTGCGGCACGCACTGCCACAGGAGTCATTGGCGGCCGGTTTCGGCCGCGGTTTGGGCGGACTCCACCGCCACCTCCGACGCCTATTGATAGCAGACCGGGGGCCAGAGCTCCTAGACCGTGCGTCCGCTGGAGGGGTCAGGGAACTGGCACTTTTGAGCCGATCGCCTGTCGAATTGCGTCATTCTTGAGGCTGACACCGTGGTCTCTCCGAATCTCGGCTCTAATTGCTAAGTCATTGTAAAAGAGATACTTCCATTCCAAATGGAGTCCGTCCGGCCGCCTGCCGCTCCGGGGAACGCCTCTTGCTAAATCCATGGTGAACCGGAAAAGCGAGGCACCGATGCACAAGAAGGTCAGCACCTTAGCCGCGGCACTTCTCAAAGCGGATCGGGATGTTCCGAAACTCGACGTCGCC
>DATDNV010000235.1:0-5372 GCA_036518075.1 Thermoanaerobaculia bacterium | reverse complement strand
TCCCGCGCTGGTCGACGTCAGCTTCGAGATTGACCCAGGAGAAATGGTCGGGGTCATCGGCCCCAACGGCTCGGGCAAGTCGACCCTGCTGAAGCTCCTCGCGGGACTCGTGCGTCCGACGACGGGGCAGATCTCCGTGGCGGGACGGTTGGCGGCGCTGCTCGAGCTCGGCGCCGGATTTCATCCGGAGATCTCCGGACGCGAGAACATCGAGATCAACGGCCTTCTGCTCGGCTTGACCAGGAAGGAGATCGCCGCTCGGTTCGGCGCGATCGTGGCCTTCGCGGAGCTCGAGGAATTCCTGGATGCGCCGCTCAAGACCTATTCGTCGGGAATGGCCGTGCGGCTGGGGTTCGCGATCGCGGCGTTCAGCGACCCGGACGTGCTCCTCGTCGACGAGGTGCTCGCCGTCGGCGACGAGCGGTTCGCGCATCGAAGCCTCGAAAAGTTTGCCGAATTCGAGAGAGCCGGCAAGACGATTCTGGTCGTTTCCCACGATCTCGATCTCGTCTCATCGCGGTGCCGGCGCGCGATCTGGCTCGACCGTGGATCCGTCGCGTTCGACGGGCCGGCTGCGGCCGCGGTCGAACGGTATCGGGAGCAGGTCGCGAAGACGGAAGCGCGGGCCGATCTCGGGACCCCGCGCGAGCCGGAGAGAACCGGTTCCGGCGCCGCCGCGATCGTGCGCGTCCGAATCCTGGATGGGGAAGGCCGCGCGGTCGAGCGCGTGCGCTCCGGCGCGCCGGCAATTCTCGAGATGGAGGTCGAGGCGCCGTCGCCGCTCGCCGATTTCGTCTTTGGTTTCGCGGTCGCATCCTCGGACGGGACGTCGGTCTTCGGGACGAACACCGATATCGACGGCTTTGGCCCCGGTGAATTCTCGGGCCGCTCTCGGGTGAGGCTCGAGATCCCGACGTTGGCCCTCGCTCCCGGGATTTACACGGTCGATGCCGCCGTTCATGCTCGCAACGGAACGCCCTACGACCATCGCCGCGCGGCGCTGCGATTCGAGGTCGCCGCCGATCGGCAGACCGCGGGGGTCTGGAACCCGGAGCGGCGGTGGGGATTCGACGACGGGATTCGCTGGGACAGGATCTCCTCCGCGGCGCCGGATTCCGCTCCCGATTTCTGATCGGATCGCCGTGCCCGCCGACCGTTCATCGCCTCCGATTCCGCCCACCCCGTCGCGCCTGCGCGCCTTTCTGCGAAAGCGCTTCTCCCGGGAGGAGACGCTCGGTCTCTATCTGACCGTCGGGTTTCTCGTCTGCGCGGCCCTGGTCGTGATCTTCGGCGTGCTGGCGGATGAAGTCTTCGAGATCCGTGAACCGGGCCCGCCCGACCGCTGGGCGACGCTGCGGGTGCGCGCATTTCAGAATCCCCGCTCCGATGCGGTGGCGCTCGCGGTCACGACCCTCGGCGACGCCCGATTCCTCGTGCCGGCCTGCCTGGCTACGGTCCTCGTCCTCTACCATCAGAAACACCGAGTCACGGGGCTCCTCTTCGCCGGATCGGTGATCGGCGGATGGCTCCTCGAGACTCTCCTGAAGATCTCGTTCCATCGTTCCCGGCCCGATCTCTGGCCCGCCCTGGTCGCCGAGAAAACGGCGAGCTTTCCGAGCGGTCACGCGACCATGTCGACCGTCTTCTTCGGAGGCGTCGCCGCGCTGGTGTTCCACCTTTCCAAGAGCCCACGGCTTCGCGCGGCCTCCGTGTTGGGAGCGGCTGCGGTGATCCTCGCCGTCGGCGGGAGCCGCATCTTTCTCGGAGCCCACTGGCTCACGGACGTCGTCGCCGGCTTCCTGGTCGGGCTCTTCTGGGTGGTCGTCTGCGCGACCGGCACGGAGTACTTCGCGAAACGAAGAACGCGCCGCTCCGGCGTGTAAACTGCCGGAAGCGGATGCGGGACACGTTTCTGCCGTTTGCGCGGCCGTCGATCGGCGACGCGGAGATCGCCGAGCTCGTCGCGACTCTGAAGTCCGGCTGGATCACCACCGGGCCCCGCGTCGAGAAATTCACGGCGGCATTTCTCGAGTACGTGGGAGGCCGATACGCCGTGCCGGTCTCCTCGGCGACCGCGGGTCTGCACGTGGCGCTCCTCGCGCTCGGCGTGGGACCGGGAGACGAGGTCGTCACGACGCCGATGACGTTCGTGGCCACGCTCAACACGATCGTTCACACGGGCGCGACCCCGGTGCTCGCGGACATCGACGCGGCGACCCTGAACATCCGCGTCGAGGAGATCGAGAGGAAGATCTCGGGCCGCACCAGGGCGATCGTTCCCGTCCATTACGTCGGTCAGCCCGCCGACCTCGACCCGATCCTGGAGCTCGCGGCGGATCGCCAGATCGCCCTGATGGAAGATGCCGCCCACGCGGTCGGCGCCGAGTACAAGGGCCGAAAGATCGGCTCCTTTCCGACGACCTCGGTCTTCTCGTTTCATCCCAACAAGAACATGACGACGGGCGAAGGAGGCATGATCGTCACCGACGACGAAGCGGTCTTCGAGAAGGCTTCGCTCCTGAAGTTTCACGGGATGGACAAGGAGTCCTGGAAGCGCTTCGCGAAGTCGGGCAGTCCGCGCTACGACGTATCCTTGCCGGGCTTCAAGTACAACATGATGGACATTCAGGCGGCTCTGGGCCTCCACCAGCTGCCGCGGCTCGATGGGTTCATCGCGGAGCGCGCGAGGCTCGCGGCGCGATACGACGAGGCCTTCGCGAATCTGCCCGGCCTGATTCGGCCCCAGCGCGTGCCCTACCCGATTCGCCACGCGTGGCATCTGTACGCGCCGCTCGTCGACGTGGACCGCCTGCGGATCGGCCGCGACCAGTTCATGGAAGAATTGAAGGCGCGCAACATCGGATCGGGCCTTCACTACACGGCGGCGCACGAGTTCTCGTACTACGCCGAACGCTTTGGCTGGAGACCGGAGGACTACCCGGAAGCGCATTTCGTTTCCGAACGCATCGTGTCGCTGCCGTTTTTCCCGGGCCTTTCGGACGCCGATCAGGACGGCGTTGTCGAAGCGGTCGCGGACATTCTCACGCGTTTTCGCCGATGATGTCCGCGGCGCTCCAGCGCCGTGTCCTTCTCGCCGGCTACGCGCTGGCGGCGGCCGTACGCCTGGTCCTGCTGTTCTCCTATGGGGGCGGTTACGACACGGAGTCCTACGAGATCATCGTCGGGATCGAAGAGCGTCACGGCGACGTCTACTCGGAAACGACGCGGTACAACTATTCGCCAGTCTGGGGACTGTGGCTGCGCGCGCTGGCCGCGGTGGGCCGCGCGAGCGGGCTGGCGCTGCTGCGCACGGTCGGACTCTTTCTTTTCTCCGTCGACGCGGCCACGGCCTTCCTCGTCACCCGCCTCGCGCGGGCGCGATGGGGCCGGGAGCGCAGCCGCCTCGCGGGATTCTTGTTTTTCGCCAACCCCGTCTCGGTCCTGCTTTCGAGCCGGCACCTGCAGTTCGACAACGTGTCGCTCCTGTTCCTGCTTCTGGCCATCGCCGCCGTCGAGGCGCGGAGGGGGATCGCGCCGGCAGCCGGATTTCTTTCGATCTCGCTTCTCGTCAAACACGTGACGTGGTTTCACCCCCTTCTCTTTCCACGCCGCAAGAGAAGCGGGGAGTGGATCTGGGCCGCCGTTCCCTACGCGGTCTTCGCCCTGTCTTTCCTGCCCTGGGCGAGCTCCTGGAGGGAGATTGTGAATCACGTGTTTCGCTATCGGGGTCTGCTCGGGAACTACGGAACGGAAGCTCTGCTGCTCATTCGCGGTGTTCCCGACTGGGTCCCGGTGGCGCTTTTCCTCGCGGCGTGCGGGCTCGCGCTCTGGAAATTGGACCGCACCGACCTCGTCCGAGCCTCGCTTCTGCTCTTCCTGGTGATCCTGATCTTCCTTCCCGGATTCGGCCGTCAGTATTGCGTCTGGCCGATCGCCCTGGGCTCGGTCGCGCCCGGTGCGGGGCTGGCTGTCTACACGCTGGTCGCGACCGGCTTTCTGGCAAGAGGGGTCTACGGCTTCGACCAGGCGCCGGCGTGGCTTCCCGGATGGTACGGTCCGTGGTGGGCCGCGGGACTTTGGCTCCTGCTCGAGCTTCGCCGAAAGCCGGCTGACTTAAGATCAGAAGTGATCGCATGAGACCGACAGGACGATTTCCCCTCGGATCCGAGGAAGGCCGGTGAAGGTCTCCCTCGTCGTCCCGGTCTTCAACGAAGAGGCGAACCTCGACGAGTTCCTGCGCCGCGTGACGGCCGTCATGGACTCCTCGGGGCGGCGCTACGAGCTGATCCTGGTCGACGACGGGAGCCGGGACCGGTCGCTCGAGATCCTGAAGACCTGGGCGGCGCGCCGTCCCGACTGTGTGCGGGTGCTGGAGCTCTCCCGCAATTTCGGCCAGCATCCGGCGGTTCTGGCGGGCTTTCGCGACGTAACGGGGGACGTGGTCGTCACTCTCGACGCGGATCTGCAGAATCCGCCTGAAGAAATCCCCAAGCTTCTCGCGAAGGTCGAGGAAGGGTATGACGTTGTCGGGGGCGTCCGGCAGAACCGGCAGGACTCGGCGACGCGGCGGCTCGCTTCGGCGGTCGTGAATCGCGTGACGGCGGCGATCACGCGGATGCGTCTGACCGACTTTGGCTGCATGCTGCGCGCCTACTCGCGAGACGTCGTCGAAGAGATCAATCGCTGCGACGAGGCGTCGACGTTCATTCCCGCCCTGGCCCAGAGCTTCGCGCGGCGTCCGACCGAGGTCGAGGTGGCTCACGCGCCGCGGACGGGAGGAGAATCCGCCTACTCGTTCTACCGCCTGGTTCGTCTGAACTTCGACCTGATGACCGGTTTCTCCTCGGTTCCCCTTCAGGTCTTCGGGATGCTCGGCTTCGCGGTGGCGCTGGGCGGAATCGCCTTCGGCCTCTTTCTCTTCGTGCGCCGGCTGATCGTGGGGGCGGAAGTGGAAGGGGTCTTCACTCTTTTCGCGATTCTCTTTACTCTCGTGGGGATCGCGATGGCGGGGCTGGGCATCGTCGGGGAGTACGTCGGGCGCATTTACGAGCAGGTGCGTGGCCGCCCGCGTTTTTCGGTCCGGAGGGTCTATGGGTTGGGGGCGGACGAGCCCGCGCGGCGGCCGGAGGCCCGGGCGCGATGAGGACGATGCGGACGGTAGGTAACAATATATATATTGTTGGCGGGAATCGGTGAGCGCGACCGCTCCGGGCCGCGTGCCGATCGCCGTCTTCGCGTACTCCGATACCGGGCACGCCTGCCTGAAGGCGCTTCTTTCGAGGGGCGCCCACGTCGTCCTCGTCGTCACGCACGCGGACGACCCCGCCGAGACGGCCTGGTTCCCGAGCGTCGCCGAGCTCGCACGCTCCCAC
>DATDNV010000234.1:0-2265 GCA_036518075.1 Thermoanaerobaculia bacterium | reverse complement strand
TCCGAAGCGCACGCGGTCCAGGAGGTTGCCGACGGCCCCGCCGAGGATCAGGGCGAACCCGAGCTGGAGGCGGATCGACTTGTGCGAGGAGCGCAGGGCGTACGCGGAGACGACCAGGAAGACGAGGACCGCGACGCTGTTCAGCACGATCGCCTTGATCGAGGAGTCGACCGACGCGAACAGGCCGAAGGCGGCGCCGCTGTTGCGCACGTAGGTGATGTCGAACAACCCGTCGATGATCGTTCGCGACTGGTGAACCTCGAACACCCGAGTCACGATCCCCTTGGTCCATTGGTCGAGCACCAGGACTGCCAGAGAGACCGCCAGGTAGGCGCCGCGGTAGAGCGTGCTCTCGCGAATGCCCCGAAGTCCTGTCATGCGGACACCCCTTCCGCGCGCGGATCCATGCCAGCCAGGACCGCCCGGCATCGATTGCAGAGGCCGTCGGCGTCCGCCTCCGGCGTCACTTTCCAGCAGCGGTCACAGCGCCGTCCGGTCGCCTTGCGAAACCGGACCTTGAGCCCGGGGTAGGCGGCCACGTCGCGCCAGTTGTTGCCCGATGGGTCGGGAACCTCCGATGCCTCCGATACGATCAGGAGGTCGGCCAGTCCGCTGTCCCGCGTCCCGGTGGCTTCGCGGTCGCGGTCGAGCGATTCGTTGCGCGTGAGTTGCACCGCGCCTTCGAGCGATGAGCCGATCTCTTTCTGCCGGCGGGCTTCCTCGAGAATCACCGCGACCTCTTTGCGCAGTTGGGAGAGCCGGTTCCAGGCGGCTTCCGCGGGAAGGCTTTCGGGGACGTCATCCAGCGTCTCGAAACGCGCCAGGTGCACGGATTCTTCCTTGGCTCCCGGAATCGACTTCCAGATCTCCTCGGCCGTGAACGGAAGGACCGGTGCCAGAAGAGTGGCCAGAGTGCGGGCGATTCGGTCAAACGCGGTCTGGGCCGACCGTCGCTGGATCGAGGCGGCGGCCGAGGCGTAGATCCGGTCTTTCACGATGTCGAGATAGAAGGCGGACAGTGTCGATGCACAAAACCCCAGGAGGGAATGGTAAACGACGTGGAACTCGTATTGCTCGTACGCGGCCCGGACTCGCTGGGCGACCGAGCGGGCCTGCGAGAGCGCCCACCGATCCAGGTCGGTCATCGCGTCGAAGGCGACCCGATCCTTGGACGGGTCGAAGTCGTAGAGATTCGAAATCAGGTACCGGGCGGTGTTTCGGATCTTGACGTAGCCGTCCGCGACGCCTTTGAGGATCTCCTCGGAGATCGGCGTGTCGTCGCGGTAGTCGAGCGCGCAGACCCAGAGTCTCAGGATGTCGGCGCCGTATTTGCGGATGATCTCCTCGGGCTCGGTCACGTTTCCCAGCGACTTCGACATCTTCCGGCCGGAGACGTCCTGGAAGAATCCGTGCGTGATGACCTCGCGGTAAGGGGCCGCGCCGTAAAGAGTCACCGACGTGAGGAGAGACGATTGAAACCATCCTCGATGCTGGTCGTGTCCCTCGAGATACACGTCGGCCGGCGGGCCGCCGCCCTCCCGGCGAAGCTCGGGCCACTCCCCGGATCGGAGCACCGCGATGTGGGACACGCCCGAGTCGAACCAGACGTCGAGAATGTCGGTCTCCTTCTCGAACTCGGTGTACCCCTTGCGGTTCGCGCCCGACGGCAGGAAGTCCTCGGCCGGCCGGGCATACCAGGCGTCGCCGCCTTCGCGCCGGATGATCGCCGACACGTGATCGAAGAACTTCTTCTGCTCTTCGGGTGATTCCTTCCAGGGATAGACCTCCTGCCGCTCTCCGCCGCGGCGCGCGTACAGGAGCGTGATCGGAGAGCCCCAGCGCCGCTGCCGGGAGATCACCCACTCCCTTCGGTTTTCCACCATGCCCGTGATGCGCGACTCGCCCCAGGCCGGAACCCAATGAACGTTGCGGATCGCTTCGAGCGCCCGTTCCCGCAAATGGACGTTGGGATCGTCGATGCGAATGAACCACTGAACGGTCGCGCGGAAGATGACCGGATTCTTGCAGCGCCAGCAATGCGGATACTCGTGGCGGAACTTCGGCTCGAGCTGAAGCAGCGCGCCGGCGGCCCGCAGATCCTCGACGATCTCCGGGTTCGCTTCCAGCACCTTCTTTCCGGCGTACTTGCGGACGGCGGAGGTGAAGCGCCCCGCCGCGTCGACAGGGGAGAGGATCGGCAGGTTCTCGCGCTTTCCGGTCTGAAAGTCGTCCTCTCCGGCGCCGGGAGCGGTGTGCACGAGACCC
>DATDNV010000233.1:0-14656 GCA_036518075.1 Thermoanaerobaculia bacterium | reverse complement strand
CGGACCGTTTCGCCGAACCGGATCGAGACTCTTCCCGTTGATTCGGCGGCATTGATGAGGAGCGCGTTCAAGTCCGCGCGCGAAACCGAGTAGATGACTTCATGCGGTTTGTTGCCGTAGGGAATCAGCTGGAGTCTTCCTTCCTCGTCGTGAAGCATCCTCCCGACCATCGGAATGAGCGCGGGCCGGACGCTTTCCATGACGCCGACCTCTTCGAGCGCCGCGATGCCGCGGTTGGCGAGCGCCAGATTGATGGAACGCCCGGCGCCCGGCAGTGCTGCCGTCTTCCTCGGATCGAGGCGGCGCTCGAGGATCGTCACGCGGTACCCGCGCCGGGCGAGATAAATCGCCAGGAGCGAGCCGGCGAGACCGGCCCCGACGAGCGTGATTTCCGGAGTGTCGCGAGGCGCTCTCACGTCGCTCAGGGGATTGCGAACTGCTCTCGTTGTATCTTCATGGCAGGCGTCGGGATCTTAATCCGGCCCGAACTACTAGGCCGGGCGATGTGTATCGGCGTTAGAGCAAACCCGAAAAGGAGATTCGATGCGCGCCTTGAGACTCGGCTTCGTTCTTTTCCTCCTCCCGTTCGTCGCCGCAGCACAGAGCGCCGCGCTCAAGGGACCAGAGATCGCGGACATGAACCGCAACGTCTCGGCGTGCGCGGACTTCTACGAGTTCGCCAATGGAGGCTGGCGGGCTGCGAACCCGATCCCGGCGGAGATGCCCCGCTGGAGCCGCCGGTGGCAGGCCGGCGAGACCTCCAAGGACCAGCTCAAGAACATTCTCGAAGAGGCCGCGGCGGTCAAGAATGCGCCAAAAGGGAGCACGGAGCAGCTCATCGGCGACTTTTACGGCGCCTGCATGGACGAGGCGGCGATCAATCGGCTCGGTGTCACGCCGCTTGGCGGGTGGCGCAACGACATCCGCGCGATGAAGGACACCGCCGATGTCGGAAAGATGATCACTCGGTTCCAGAGTTATGCCATCTTCGTTCCATTCGCAATCGTCGCGGGTCCCGACAATCACAACCCCAACGACGTCATCGCACAGATTTATGCTTCCGGCCTCGGCTTGCCCGACCGCGACTACTACGTCAAGACCGAGGCCCGGTTCGTCGAAGCTCGTGAAAAATACCTGGCTCACGTCGCGAAGACTTTCGAGCTCGCGGGTGAGAGCCCGGCGGAAGCGAACAAATCAGCCGCGACGGTCATGCGCATGGAGACCGATCTCGCGAAAGCCTCGCTCGACAATGTCGCCCTTCGCGACCCGAAGGCGACGGATCACAAGACGACGATGGCGGACCTGCAGAAGTTGGCACCGCGTTACGACTGGAGGGCGGCATTCCGGGCGCTTGACGTCAAGCCCGGTGACGTCAACGTGGCCGAGCCGAAGTTCCTCGAGGAGGTCAATCGGCAGCTTGGCGCGGTGCCTCTGACCGACTGGAAGACGTACCTCGACTGGCAGCTGCTCGACTCGGCATCGCCGTCGCTGTCGAAGCCGTTCGTCGACGAGAATTTCGCGTTCAACGGCGCGTATCTCTCCGGACAAAAGGAGATGAAGCCGCGCCCGATCCGGTGCGCCGAGTCGGCCGACCGGCTTCTCGGCGAGGCCCTAGGGAAAAAGTACGTCGAGAAGTACTTCCCGCCCGAGGCGAAGGCCCGGATGCAGGAGATGGTGAAGAACCTGCGTTCGGCGATGCAGGAGACGATCGAGGGCCTCGATTGGATGAGCGCGGAGACCAAGAAGCGCGCCCTCGAGAAGCTCTCGACGTTCAATCCGAAGATCGGCTATCCCGACAAGTGGAAGGACTACGGCAAGGTCGCGATCACCCGGACGTCCTACTGGGACGACGTGCTCGCGGGCAGGAAGTTCACTACAGAGGACCTCCTCGGGACGATCGGCAAGCCCGTGGACCGCGGGCGGTGGGGGATGACGCCGCCGACCTCAGACGCGTACTACAACCCATTACTCAACGAGATCGTTTTCCCCGCCGGCATCCTTCAGCCGCCGGCCTTCAGCATGTCGGCCAACGACGCCGTCAACTATGGCGCGATCGGCGTTGTGATCGGCCACGAGATCAGCCACGGTTTCGACGATCAGGGTGCGCAGTACGATGCCCAGGGCCGCCTCGAGAACTGGTGGAGCGCCGAAGACTTGAAGAAGTTCCAGGCCAAGGTGGCCTGCATTGTCAACCAGTTCGACCACTACGAGGTCGAGCCCGGCATTCCGGAGCGGGGCAAGCTCGTCGCCGGCGAGTCGATCGGCGATCTGGCGGGAGCGCGCATCGCATATCGTGCTTTCCAGATTTCGCAGCGCGGCAAGCCGTCTCTACCGACGATCGACGGCTACACGCCGGACCAGCAGTTTTTCATCGCATGGGGGCAGTTCCGCGGCGACGCCGTGCGTCCTGAAACGGCGCGGCTGATGGCGCAGGGCGACCCGCACCCCATCGGAAGGTTCCGTGTGATCGGGCCGCTTTCGAATTTGCCGGAGTTCGCCAGGGCGTTTGGATGCCAGCCCGGCTCGCCTATGGTGCGTCCCGAGACCGAGCGCTGCGACGTCTGGTGAGGGGGCCTTCTTCTTCTCTCCGCGAGGGCAATTCCTATAGCGCATTCCGAAGAATTTCGACGAAGCGGCGGACCTCCTCGTACCGGTTGTAGAGAGGGACCGGCGCCACGCGAATCACGTCCGGCTCGCGCCAGTCGCAGGTGACGCCGGACGCTTCGAGTTCTTCGAGGACGGTTCTTCCCGAGCGGCCAGATTTCACTCGAAGCGAGAGCTGGCATCCTCTCTGACGCGGGTCTGCCGGGGTGAGGATCTCGATTGCATCGCCGATTTCGCTCTTGAGTAGCCATTCGAGGTAGCCCGTGAGGCGGAGCGATTTTTCCCGCAGCGGCTCCATTCCCCCCGCTTCCATGAAGACGTCGAGCGAAGCGCGAATGGCCGCGAGCGAGAGGATCGGAGGGTTCGAGAGCTGCCATCCCTCCGCCCCCGGAATCGGCCGAAATCCCGGCTCCATCCGAAAGCGCGATTTCTTGTCGTGGCCCCACCAGCCGGCCAGGCGCGGAAGATCCTTTTGCATACCGTACCGCTCATGGACAAAGCAGCCCCCCACCGAGCCCGGGCCTGAGTTCAAGTACTTGTAGGTGCACCAGACGGCGAAGTCCACGTTCCATTCGTGCATGCGCAGGACCAGGTTCCCCGCCGCGTGAGCCAGGTCGAACCCGACGACGCACCCCTTCTCGTGCGCCAGACGCGTGATCGTTTCGATCTCGAATGCCTGGCCCGTGTAGTACTGGACTCCCGGAAGCAGGACGAGGGCGATCGACTCTCCCTCGCGTTCGAGGACCCGGGCGACATCCTCGGTATCGATCGTGTGCTTTCCCCTATTTACGTCGGGCTTGAGCCGCACGAGCGCTTCGGCCGGGTCGAAGCCGTGAATGATGGCCTGAGACTCGAGCGCATAGTCGTCCGAGGGAAAGGCATGCTCCTCGAAGAGAATCCGATGGCGCTCGCGGGTCGGCCGGTAGAAGCTCGCCATCATCAGGTGGAGGTTGACGGTGAGGGAGTTCATTGTCACGACTTCGCTCGGGGACGCGCCTACGAGCCGGGCCATCGGCGGGGCTAAGAGCTCGTGGTACGGCATCCAGGGGTTCTCCCCTTCGAAGTGCGCCTTGACGGCGAGCCGCTTCCACTTCTCCAGCTCCTCGTCGACGTACTTCGGGGCTCTCTTCGGGAGCAGCCCCAGGGAATTGCCGGCGAAATAGATTTCTTCCTCGCCGTTCGGGCGTTTGGGAATGTGGAACTCATCTCGAAATCGCGCGAGCGGGTCGCCTCCATCCAGAGTGAGCGCGAAGTCACGTCCGCGCTGGAAAGGCTCGTTCACCACTTAACCACCGAAGCGTCCGGCGGGAAGGTCGAGCCACTCGAGCGCCGTGCCGTGCAGCAGCCGCGCCCGCGTCTCCTCCGGGAATCCGCACGAATCGATGAGCTTGCCGGGACCTGGTTCGCCGAGCGGAAAGGGATAGTCGCTGCCGAGGGCGATCCGGTCGGCGCCCATCAGGTCCACGAGGTAGCGCAGCATCAGCGGATCGTGCACGAGCGAGTCGAGGTAGATCCGCCGCAAGTATTCCCGCGGCGGGACATCGTTGGAGACGGCGCACAGATCGGGCCGCGCTTCGAAGCCGCGGGAGATTCGTCCGATCGTCGCCGGAAACGCGCCGCCGCCGTGCGCGAACGCGATCCGCAGGGCCGGCAACCTCTCGAGCACTCCCCCGAAGATCAGCGAGCAGATCGCGACCGAGGTTTCCGCCGGCATCCCGACGAGCCACGGAAGCCAGTAACGGCTCATCCGATCTCTGCCGGCCATCTCCCACGGGTGGATGAAAACGGCGGCGTTCAGCGCCGCCGCCGCCTCGAAAATCGGGAACAGCTCCGGGCTGTCGAGGTTCGCTCCGTTCACGTTCGAGCCGATCTCGACACCGGAGAGCGCGAGATCCCGCACGCAGCGCTCGAGCTCGGCAATCGCCAGGTCGGGGCCCTGCATCGGTATCGTTCCGAGGCCGGCGAAACGCGCAGGCCGTGCGGCCACGATCTCGGCGATGTGGTCGTTGAGGTACCTCGCGAGATCAAGTGCAGGTTCGGGCTCCGCCCAGTAGCTGAACATGACCGGCACCGTCGAGAGAACCTGCACATCGACGCCCGCGGCCTCGCAATCAGCCAGCCGCGCCTCGACGCTCCAGCTGTTGCTTTCGATCTCGCGAAA
This sequence comes from Thermoanaerobaculia bacterium, assembly GCA_036518075.1. Taxonomy (GTDB): domain Bacteria; phylum Acidobacteriota; class Thermoanaerobaculia; order UBA5066; family Gp7-AA6; genus DATDNV01. The sequence goes on along the minus strand of DATDNV010000233.1, from coordinate 9,891 downwards.
GAGGGAGCCATTGATCATCATCCGCGCGCGGCCGCTGCGAGGCGTCTGATGCTCGATCTGAACGAACCGTTCGCCCCCCCGCACCTTTCGAAAGTCGGGCAGCCTCTCGGGAAGGATGTGAGTATGGACGTCGATCTTCAGCAAGTCAGCGGGCCGGCGCGGGCATCACCGTGCCGCACTTCTTGCAGGTGCGCTTCTTCTCGTCGGCAAAGAATCGGTCGAAGATGGGCGGGAAGTCCTTCTCGACGTTCTGAAGAGTGAAGAATTCTTCGTACAGCAGGGACGTGCAGTTGTCGCAATACCACTGAAGCCCGTCCTTCTCGTGCGGGAGGCGCTTGCGCTCGATGACCAGGCCCACGGAATTCGGCATCCGCTGAGGCGAGTGGGGGACGCGCGGCGGATGGAGATAGATCTCGCCGGCGCGGATCGGGATGTCCACGACTTTGCCGTTCTGGATCGTCTTCAGGACCATCTCGCCTTCGAGCTGGTAGAAGAACTCGGGTCCTTCGTCGATGTGGTAGTCCTTGCGGCTGTTCGGCCCGCCGACGACCATCACGATGAAATCGGCGTCCTCGAAGACCTGCTTGTTGCCCACCGGCGGCTTGAGCAAGCTCCGGTGATCGTCGATCCACTTCTGAAAGTTGAGAGCCTTCGATTCCATGGCGTTCCTCGGTCGCGGCGTCAGCGCAGCGCGGCCCCAAGTAGTATATCGGCGTGAATCCCGACTCGAAGAACCCGACTCCATTTACCGTCTCCTCGCGGGCGCCGCGCCCGCTGGGACCCTATCCGCACGCCCGGCGGGTCGGGAATCTCTTCTTCCTCTCCGGGATTGGCCCACGGCATCGCGAGACCGAGCAGATCCCCGAAGGCATCGAGGCTCAGACGCGCGCGTGCATCGAGAACGTCAAGGCGATTCTCGAGGATGCCGGGAGCTCGCTCGAGAAGGTGGTCGACGTGACCGTCTTCCTGACGAATATCGACCGTGACTTCGCCGCCTACAATCGCGTCTACGGCGAGTATTTCGAAACGATCCAGCCGACGCGGACGACCGTCGGCGTCGCCGCTCTCCCCGGTCCGATCTCCGTCGAGCTGAAGATCATCGCCGAGAGCTGACTGGGAGGGGGCGCGTGAGGGCGTCGAAGCCCGGGGCGATCACGGAGCCTGGAACTTGAACCCCATCCGGCTTCGCACCTCGGGAGGAAGCTTGGGAAGCGCCGACCGGGGAATGAAGAAGCTCGAAAGAGCCGAAAGGTCCGCGAAGACCTTGTGACGCTCGGCCGCCCGGTCGAGATATTCGTGGCCCGAGGTGCCGCCGGTGCCGATCCGGGTGCCGATCATCCGCATCGCCATCTGGGCATGGCGCTGGCGCCAGGTCGTGAAATTCCTTTCGATGTCCGAGAGCAGCGCCAGCAACCGGAACGGCAGGTGCAGAATCGGCTCGTCCCGATAGAGATTGATGAGGAGCGCCGCCTGGAGTGCGCGGCGGGAAAAGTGACGGCCCGGCGCCGCCACGGGCTCGCCTGCTCTCTCTTCCTCCGCGAACAGGTCCGCGAACCGGCGGGCCGTCGCGTCGACTCCTTTGAGCTGTGTGGCTTTCTCGTCCTGCGTCAACGTGGGGTTGCTGCGGATCGAAGCGCGGTCCGCGGCGAGCATCGTGTCGACCGCCCGACGATACTCGCGCCAGAAGTCGAAATCGCCGAAGTGAAGGAAGGGCGTTCGCTCGAGCCAATCTTCGATCAAATCGAAGAGAGAAGGCTCCTTCTCCGCCGCTTCGACACGCGCGGCATCCTCTTCTCGGAGGCGCGACGTGTAAGGAGCGTCGAGGATCTGGAGGCGGTCTCCGCGCCGCATTCCCAGCTCGTTCTCGATCAAGCGAAACTGAACGCTCTGGAAGCCTGAGGCCGGGATCAGGTCGTCGCGGAAATCGAGAAAGTCGAGAGGCGTCATCGTCTCCAAAACGTCGACCTGCTGAATCAGGACGCGCTGGATCTCGACGATGCGCCCGAGCCGCAGGACCGCCTGCCCGAGCTCCTCTTCGGCAACGGAGGCACCTCGAAAGGTCGCAAGCACTGCGTCGAGCTCCCAAAGGATCTGCTTGAACCACAACTCGTAAGCCTGATGAACGATGATGAAGAGCATCTCGTCGTGTGCGGGCCGGCCATGGAGAGCGCTTTCCATCTGCTGGGATCCGAGCAGCCGATCGAGCTCGAGGTAGTCCGAATAGTAGAGAGGAGCGAGGGGTCTTTCTTTTTCCATCTGATCTAGCTTCGTACCATGACGCCCGGAGGGATTCAAACTGTCTGGCTGTCAATTCTCAAGACGTTGTTCCCACTCTCTTAGCCGCCCCGGCCCTGCGGCATTCCCCTCGGGACCACGCGGCGGGCCTCGTTTGACAAAGAGAAATTGTCCACGCCCGCCGCTCGCGAAATCGCCGCAAGGGAAAGCGATGACGATCGCCCGCCCACGTCCGGTGCGGACCAACGCGATTTCGAGGGGTCACAGCGGGGAACGCCTCCGGGCCGGAGTTGACAGCGAGGGTTTTGTCACGATGCGAGACCCGGCGGCGGGTCCGCCTCCCGCTGGCGGCGATGAGCGAGGAGGAAGGAAAGAGGAATCTTCCATCTCGATAAGACTGCGACGAGCGACCCAGCGACGGCCCTTTGCGAGCGGCGGGGTTCTCCCGCAGCGGGGCCTCTCCGACGGCGCACCACCCGTGATGGCTCCTCAGGCGGGATGTGGCTGCGCCGTCGGAGCGGAGCGGCGGCCAGACTGGGCGAGTGCCTGCGAAGCCGCCGCGTCCCCGCGAGGGAGATGCCCGCGAGCAAGCCTCCGGAGCGTGCCGACGAGGGAGGCCGCCCGACACCGGGGCGTCTTCAATCGGAACAACGTGTTGAGAAACCACATCTAGCGCTGCAGGATAGGATCTCTCGGCAGTGAAGCGGATCCTCAATTTCATCGATGATCAGTTCCGGCCGCCCTGCTCGGGGCGATACCTTCCGGACATCGACCCGGCGACCACGAAGGTCATCGCCGAAATCGCTGAGAGCGAACCCGAAGACGTCGATGCCGCGGTCGTCGCCGCGTCCCGCGCGTTCGAGTCGTGGCACAGGAAACCCGCAGAAGAACGATCCCGGCTCCTGATCCGCGTGGCCGAGCTCATCGAGGAGAACTTCGACGAGCTGGCGCGCCTCGAATCGCAAGACAACGGGAAGCCGATCGCGCTCGCTCGCCGGATGGACGTGCCCCGAGCCATCCTGAACTTTCGCTTCTTTGCGACGGCGATCCTGCACGCCGAAACGCGCGCCCACGTCACCGATGACCGGGCGCTCAACTACACGCTGCGGCAGCCCCTGGGCGTCGCCGGGCTGATCTCACCCTGGAACCTGCCGCTTTACCTTCTGACCTGGAAGATCGCTCCGGCCATCGCCGCGGGAAATTGCTGTGTAGCCAAGCCTTCGGAGCTGACACCGCTGACCGCGAACCGGCTGGCCGAGCTGATCCAGGCGGCGGGGATTCCGCCCGGCGTCGTCAACATCGTGCACGGAACGGGAGCGAGCGCTGGCCGCGCCCTGACGTCGCACCCGAAAGTCCCGCTCATTTCGTTCACCGGGGGAACGAAAACGGGCGCGGACGTGATGGCCCATGCGGGACCGCTCTTCAAGAAAGTGTCGCTGGAGCTCGGAGGCAAGAACCCGAACATCGTCTTCGCGGACGCCGATCTCGAGCAGGCCGTCGCCACGTCGATTCAGTCGAGCTTCGCCAACCAGGGCGAGATCTGCCTCTGCGGATCGCGCCTCTTCGTCGAGAAAACCATCTACGAAGAGTTCCTCGACCGCTTTCTGGAGGGGACGAAGAAGCTCCGGATCGGAGACCCGCAGGACGCCTCGACCGACGTGGGCGCGCTCGTGAGCGAGCCGCATCTTCGCAAGGTCGAAGGGTACGTCGAGCTTGCGAAAGAGGAAGGAGGCCGCATCCTCGTCGGCGGAACGCGTCCCAAGAATCTTCCGGAGCGCGTTCGGGACGGTTACTTTCTCGAGCCGACGGTGATCACCGGCTTGGACTGCCAGAGACGCTGCATGCAGGAAGAGATCTTCGGGCCCGTCGTGACCGTCACTCCCTTCGACTCTCCCGAGGAGGCGATCGATTACGCCAACAGCACGCGTTATGGGCTCTCCGCGAGCGTCTGGACTCGGGACCTCCAGAAGGCGCATCGCGTCGCTGCGGCGATCGAGAGCGGGACAGTCTGGGTCAACACCTGGCTGCTGCGGGACCTCCGCGTTCCCTTCGGCGGGATGAAAGAGAGCGGCGTCGGGCGCGAAGGCGGATTCGAATCGCTCGATTTCTTCACCGAGGCAAAGAACGTCTGCATCAAGTTGTGAGATTCGAGCAGCCCTCGAGCCACCAAATCGCCAGGCTCGATGCGGTTAGCGCGAAAGAGCGGCCGAAGCGAAGTGCCCCGGCCGCCCGATCACGGACGTCGGATTTCGCTACTGCTTCTCGACGATGTCGGCCTTCTGGGCTGCGATGATCGCGAGGAACTCACCCTTCTCCTTGACGGGGACCTGGAACTTGTCGAGCGCGTCGCCCAGGTGCTTGACCGCGAGGTTCCAGTCGCTCTCGGTGATCCCCATGCCCTTGTGCGACGTCTTCATGTCCCGGCCCGTGTAGACGCACGGTCCGCCGGTCGCGAAGCAGGAGAGATCGACGACCCTCTGGCGCAGGCGTCCCTTCGAGTCGTCCGAGAGACCGACCAGGAAGCGGTTCAGCTGCTTGTCCGCGGCCATCCGGACGATGAACTCGTCCGTGACCGCGGCGATCGCGTCATACCCACCCAGCCGCTTGTAGAGCGAGGGGCCGGACGCCTTCTTCTCCTGCGCCGTCTGCTGCGCCGATGCCGAGGCAAGGGCGAAAAGGACACCGAGGACTCCCCACAGAGCTCGTCTGTACATTCTGCCTCCCTTTCTTCCTTGATCCGCAAAAAAGGAATCTTTGGATTCATCCTGCGGCGGTAGCGGGCCCGGAACGTCGGCATCCCGGAAGAGGTTCGGCGGCGGCGCAAAGCAGTCTGGTGCCTGCCGGATTCAAGCGCGGAGACTAAGGGATGATCGTCCGCTCCTGCGACGCCATCGTGAGGTGAGCGAGGACTATCCTGGGGCGTTGCCCAGGTGAAGGACCGAAGACTAGACTCCGCGCCGAGGAGGAGACATGTCGGTCAAGAAGCCCAGGGCCCGCAGCAGGAAGTCTGCGCCAAAAGGTCCGGGAGCCCGGCGCCGTCCGGTTCGCGACCTGTCGCCGACCCAGTCCGGTTCATCCGCGGTACGCGGCGGGCTCGGAATCTTCAAAGTCACACACGACAAGAGGGAATCCCATAACGAGAACTAGGCGTCTCATCGCCGGTCTCTCGGGGGCCCGGGGTAGCGCCCTTCTTTCGTAAGGTCCGCCCGCGATTCTCGGTCCAGGTCCCTCCCCGCTACTGTGGGTTTTCGGCGATGCTGACGAGCACGAGCCGATCTCCGCACGGCGCGAAGTGATAGAAGTTCGCAAACTTCTTGCCCTTGGAGTTCGCGCCCTCGGCCCTCACGTAGCCCCTGCCTGGCTGCGCTGTGAATTCACCCGGGACGCCGGGCTGCAGGAAACGGTCGGCGAATACGGCCAGATCGGAGTCGATGCCCGCGAGCCCGCGGACGGCAGCAGACGTCTTTTCGTCGAAACCAATCGCCGCGAGCAGCGCCTTCCAGTCTTTCTTGAGGGCGGCGTCGTGCGCCGCTCGATACGCTGCCGTGACCGCCTGCTCGTTCGGCCGGGGAGCCGACTCGATCGTTCGATGGCCTTCAATCCAATCGCTCTGGCTGAGCTGAGGAAGCGAAGGAGCCGACAGGGGCAGATCAAATTCGAAACCTCCTTCCGTCTTGTGCTGGACGCTCCCCTTCACGCGCCCCGCTTCCGCCTTCAACTTGCTCGACCAACGTCGGCTTCCGACCTCTTCTTCGCGGCTGCTGCCTCCAAACGCCTTTCCGGCGGCAAAGTACTTGGACTGTCCGGCGGAATTGAGCGTCACCTCCAGGAACGAGCCGTCTCGAAGCGCAAGGAGCGAGCGCGCCTCGGTCATCGGACACGGTGAGGTCGCCATCATCGGCGACGCGATCGGTTTACTCGTGGCGAAAACGACAGTGCCGGCGCCGCTCCGGTAGGCGATTCCATCCACGACGTCGAATGAACCGACGTTGACTTCGTGGTAGTGACCCTTTACAGGCGCCGGGTACTCGTAGGGCTGCGGCTTCACCTCGACTGCTTTCGGCGTCGGCGCTGCCTCGGCTTGCAGCGGTTTCTGACGCTGCGCAGGCTCTTGCTTCCCGCACCCGAGCCCCGACCACACCAGCGCGCAACAGAACGCGGCATAGATCCACCGTGTCTTCATGCGATTGCTCCTTCTGCTGAAATCCTGGAAGTCCGCCAAGGATACAGGAAAGGATGATTCGCTCCGCCGTCAAGATCGGCTTGCGAGCCTCACCGCTCCGCTGCGGCCGACGAAGCGAAACAGGAAATCAAGCCCGACGATCGAAGGCCAGATAGGCGTGAACGGAGCGGACAGCGGCGGAGCCTTCGCCCACCGCCGCCGCGACTCGCTTGATCAAACCCGAGCGAACGTCGCCGGCGGCGAACAAGCTCGGGCGGCTCGTCTCGAACGACAACGGGGAGGCCACTGCGGTGGGAGCCGAGCAAGGCGCCGAACCGCTCGAGTACGCGGGCTTAGGTCCGGACGCGAAGCAGTCCGAGCGAAGCGAGCAACTCTGCGCGAGTCGCTTTGAATTTCGCGAGCGCGCGCGTTCCGGCCTCTTCGCGCAGGAGATCCATCGCTTTTGAGACCGTCACGGAGTCCATGCCTCCAAACATCGCGCGCGCCGTGATCGAAAGGTCTGAAAAGCTATTGAACATCGCCAGAACAGAATTGAGGTCGGTTGTTTGACGGGGTTTGCTCAACTCCGTGTCGCCTTCCGCGTGTCTCACCTGCACCTGGAAAAAGAGAGGGCCGCTCTCTTCGTCTCTGGCCACTTGCACATAGCGCAACTGCATCTCGTCGTTCATAAAGCACCATTCTTCTTGTTCGTCTGACTGTCGGCGTTGGCAAATGCGTTCTCCCAGGAAGTCCCCTGCCCCCGAATCTCCACCGAACCGAACCGCTTCGTTCCCACCTCGAACGGCCGCCGCGACGCGCTCGAATAGCGAGCGAAGCCCCGCTTGAAGAGGAGGAGACTCCCCCATCTCCATCCCGCCTCGGCCTCCGCCCCTTCGATCGTGAGTTGTCTCATCCCGGTCCTCCGCCTTCTCCCAAACGAGCCTCGTCGTGTCGCCGCAGGCTACACAATTCCTTTCATCTTTGACCCTTCGCCGTTCGAGACACGACCCTGTTCCGCGCGGAGAGATGGAAGAGGCGTTCACCGCCCCTCATCAAACCGATTCTCTTGTCTCGATGTTTAAGCTCGGCGGTAGCGGATGCCGCAAAGAGAGGAAGAGCCGAGCGAAATCAGCGAACAGTGCATTTTACCACGCGGCCCGATTGCCGCCCCCCCCGGGCCGTTCAGGGCGAACTTCCTCCGCTCCGTTGACGTACCCAGTGGCCAAATTGTCAAGCTCGAGATTCCCCTCGAGACCGGGAAGGCCGGCGCGGATTTGGTCTGCGGGCGGATCGAGCTGCACGAAACCGTCCGCCCTCCCCGCAAGGAAGAAGAGGGTTGGATGATCTCGGGGTGGGCCGCGGCCGACGCCATGGATCGCGAAACGAGAATGCCGTCAGCCAGCGACTCTCAGGCTCTACTTCTTGACCGCCTCGACAACGCTCACCGCGGACTGTGTCGGAACTACTCGCGTGAGTCGGAATCCCGCTTTCTCGAGAAGGGCCGCGTACTCGGACTCGGTCCGCTCCTGCCCGCCTGGCATCGTCAGCATCGTCAGGTCGAGCAGCTTGCCCGGATGCATCTCGTCGCCGCCGGGGAGGACCATCTCGACGATCAGGACCTTCGCGTCCGGCTTCATCGCCTTGCGGCAGTTGCCGAGGATCGTCAGACACTGTTCCTCGCTCCAGTCGTGGATCACGTGCGACAAGACGTAGGCGTCGCAGCCTTCAGGCACCCGGTCAAAGAAGCTTCCGCCCTCCACGCGGGTGCGGTCCACGAGACCTCGGGCCTGGAAGGACCTCTGCGCGTCGGCGACGACGTGCGGAAGATCGAACAGCACGCCGCGCATTTTGGGATAGCGGTTCAGGATCTCGACAACCATGTTGCCCGACGCTCCACCGACGTCGACGACCGTCCCGAAGCCCGAGAAGTCGTAGGCCGCCACGACGGCGCGCGGCTCCTCGCCGTGAACGCCGACCATCGCCTGCGTGAAGTTGGCCGCGTCCTCGGGGTGCTTCGCGAGATAGTCGAAGGCCGGCATCCCGTAGACCTTCTCGAAGGCCGTCTTCCCGGTCTCCAGTGAGTACATGTACTCCCCGAAGGCATTCCAAAACAGGGGGCCCGCCAGCGAAAGAAGCGTGGCGCGCGCCGCGCCCGGCGCGTCGGACTTCAATGCTTCGCCGAGCGGCGTCAGCGAGAACCGCTGCCCGTCGCTCTGGGTCTTCAGGATGCCGAGACCCGCCAGCAGCCGCATCAGCCGATGGAGCGCGGACGCGAGTGTTTTTGTCTCTTTTGCGAGCTCCGCAGCGCTGCGCGGGCCGGCTGCGAGCTTATCGGCGAGATTGAGCTTCGCCGCGGCATAGAGCGCCCGCGACACCCAGTAGCCCATCCCCATCTGAATGACCTGGACGTGAGGCGGCGGGAGCGGCGCGGACTTCGGGTCGGTAGCCATGGCGATCCTCCGTTCGGAAACTGAAAGGTCGGAGCCTATCGCGAGGGTTGTCGATTGTCTCGGGTTCCAGGTCTCTACGTGATAGAGCGACCGGGCGACTGTCTGGGGTCGGAGCCCCAGGCGTGCAAACGATTACGGCATCATCTCGCCACCCCACGGCGAGATTCGAGCGCAACTCCGGAACGCCGTTCCCGGAAGATTCGAGCCACGACGTTCGACACTTCGGCGACGGCCGCGTCGATCGGCTTGCCCTTGTGATGTATGCCGCATACGGCGGTGGTCGCCGAATGCGGCAGATCGCGGCTCCATCGGTTGGCGCCGGCTTCGTCGCGGCCGTAAGTCACATACGCCGAGAGCGTGTTCGCGAAGTGTGGCGCTCACCTTTGGTGTGTTCGAGACCCGAGGAGACAGGAATCGTCTCGACGGCTCCTAGCCACGGTGTCAGGCGAAAATCGACTGGTTGAAAGTGTTCTGACCGCCTCAGAGCCCATTGATGGTCATCGATGGCCATCATCGCGCCTTCTGCTGCGCTGCCTGCCAGTGTGCACGCAGTTCCTTGTTGAACTCTGCCCAGCGCTCCTCGGGGAAGAAGACTCTTGCGTCCTTGAGCTCGACGCGGCGCACGGTGCCAGGAATGTTGTCGGCCAGCCAGCGCGACCACTTCACGTCGAAGTACACGTCATCCGTTCCCCAGACGATCAGCGTCGGCGCTTTGAGCATCTTCAGTCGTGGTTCGATGGCGAGCGTGTGCTTGTTGTCGAAGGCGGCGAGAAAGCGCTCGAGATCGCGCGTGCGTTGCTCGGTCCTCACCAGTGGACGCAGGTATTGATCGATGCTGTCGTCGGTCACGCGCTCCGGATGTTCGTATGCCGGCCCGAGTGCTTGAGGCGACCGATAGACGCTCTTGTCTGACAGCATCGCTTCCAGCATTCCACGCAAGCCGCCGGCTGCCGCCATTGCGAGAAATGGTTTGAATGCCTCGGGCGGCCAGTTGTCGTGAGTGTCGCAGTCGGTGAGCGTGAGGCTGCGAACGCGCTCCGGGTA